>JAIESZ010000271.1 GCA_019745615.1 Burkholderiaceae bacterium | reverse complement strand
CCAACCCACGGTGCGCGGGGGCACGGTGGCGGGGTTGGCATCAGCGGCTTGACCGTGTAACCACAGGTGCTCATACCAGCCGGGCGCTTCAATGCCCGCACCATAACCGCTGTCGCGGCTGAGGTGGCGATACGTCCAAGGCACCCATGTCGATTGCACTTTGAGTTTGGGCAAGCCCTTGAGCAAGGCGTTATCGGCGCTGGCCTTGACCGTGGCTTGCAAGCCGCCCAAATGCCAAGCCCCGCAGACCACGGCGATGCGCTCATGGCCTTTTTTCACGGCCTCGCGGATGCGCTGGCGCATATAGGCTTCGCGCAGCAGTTCGCGGCGGGCGCGGTAGGGGCAAGATTCTTCGGCTTGCTCGCCCAAGTCCGCGCGCAGCGTGGTCATGGCTTCGGCAATGGCGGCAAACAGTTCTTCGCCGTCGCCGCGCTCTTCAACGGTGTGGCTCCACCAAGTTTCCCCATCGGCATGACCGGCGGCTTGGGCCAGCCAGTTGAGCGGGTCGCTGCGGTAGCTGGGTTCGGGTTCTGTGGTGATGGCGGGCGATGTGGCATCGGCGCTGGGTTCGGTGCCCATATCGGTATCGGTTGCAGCGGCTTCGGTGCTTTGCGCTTCCTCGGCAGCCTCTTGGGCCGCTGCCTCTTCTTCCCGTGCTTTGGCAAGGGCCAATTGGTGTATCAAGGGCAGGTCGATGAACGAAGCAGGCACTTGCCGTTGCAAGGCCCAGCGCAGCGCCTGCCATTCGGGCGAGAACACGGCAAAAGGGTGGTACACCGCCCGTCGGGGTTCATCCGGGCAGTAACTGAGCAGCGCCACCGGGGGCTGCATCTGTTCAGACAGCAGGGCCGCCAGCACGCCTTCGCCTTCGGGCGGGCCTTCTACCAGCACGCAGTCGGGTTGCAGGGCCTCAAAGGCATGGAGCAGACTGCGCGCGCAGCCCGGCCCGTGGTGTCGGATACCAAAATAGTGGACTTTGCTCACAGCGGCGGCCTGTTGTTATTCGAGTTCCTTGCAGGCGCGGTACAGGCTCTTCCAGTCTTCGCGCTCTTTGACCACAATGTCGAGGTACTCTTTCCAGACCACGGCATCTTGCACCGGGTCTTTGACCACCGCGCCAATCAAGCCTGCCGCTACGTCGTGCGGGTGCAGCACGCCATCGCCAAAATGCCCGGCCAGCGCCATGCCGTTGTTAATCACCGAAATGGCCTCGGCGGTGGACAAGGAGGAGCTGGGCGATTTGAGCTGCGTTTTGCCGTCCAAGGTGCGGCCACTGCGCAACTCGCGGAAAATCTGCACAATGCGGCGCACTTCTTTCAGCGCCGGTGGCTCGGCGGGCAATTGCAGGGCTTGGCCCATTTCATGCACGCGCTTGACGACGATGGAGACTTCTTCATCCTCGCTGGAAGGCACGGGCAACACTACGGTGTTAAAGCGGCGCTTGAGCGCGGCAGACAGTTCGTTCACGCCCTTGTCGCGGTTGTTGGCGGTGGCAATCACGCTAAAGCCGCGCACGGCCTGCACTTCCGAGCCTAGTTCAGGAATGGGCAGGGTTTTTTCTGACAGCACGGTGATGAGCGAATCTTGCACATCGGCGGGGATGCGGGTCAGCTCTTCCACGCGGGCGATTTTGCCGTCCTTCATTGCATTCATCAACGGGCTGGGCACCAAGGCTTTTTCAGACGGGCCGTGGGCCAGCAACTGGGCATAGTTCCAGCCGTAGCGCAATTGCTCTTCGCTGGTGCCTGCGGTGCCTTGAATCAACAGGGTAGAGTTGCCACTGACGGCAGCGGCCAGATGCTCCGATACCCACGATTTGGCGGTGCCGGGCACGCCATAGAGCAGCAATGCCCGGTCGGTGGCCAGTGTGGAAACCGCAATTTCCATCAGGCGGCGGCTGCCGATGTATTTAGCACTGAGTTCAAAACCGTTGTCGAGCTTGTCACCCATCAAGTACGACACCACGGCCCACGGCGACAGTTCCCAGTTGGCCGGGCGCGGGTGTTTGTCCACTTTTTTCAGCTCTTCGAGTTCGTGGGCAAATTGGTGTTCAGCGTGTTGGCGCAGGGCGTTAGCGGTGCTCATGGATTTCCTTGGGGAGCGAGGGATGAGGGCAGGCGGGCGATGGCTTGGCGGGCTGCCAGCACCGGCATTTGTTGGCGCAGGGCTTGCGCCAAGGCTTCGGTGGGTTGGCCTTCGTGCTGGCTAGAGTGTTGAGCCAAGGCCGACAGCTGCGGCAAGGCATTGTCGTGGAGCACACAACACAAATCGGCCAGCGGTAACTGGTAGTAGTAGCGTGGCTGGTAGAGTGGCAACTTACTCACCAGCAATTGCGACAGCGGCTCTGACAGGTACTGTCCGGGTGCATAGGCGGCAATGATCTGCTGCACCACCTCTTCGAGGCTGCCTTGTTGCGGCTTGTCGATGGATTCCAGCGTGCGTTGCCAGTAGGGTTCGCGCTCGGTGGCCGATAACAGGGCCAACACAGCCGCAGGGGATTCTTGCATCGCCTTGCCGGGCCAGTGCTCCAGAAAGGCCCGGCACCACGCTACCACCGGGGCCGGGCGCAACACTTCCCACCAAGCACGCACCAGAGCTTCTGTCCAGTCGCCCTTGCGCGCCCATTGCAGCAGGGCTTCGGGGGTCATGCCGGTGTGTTGCTCCCACCACGCCAGCGGCACCTGCCGGGCTAGTTGGTACAGCCACCAAGCGCGCTCACCCAAGCGTTCGTGGGTGGGGCGTTCGGCCTCGATACCTTGGTTTTTCCAGTCGGGATCAGCAGCTTCTGGGGGGGTGATTGTCCAACCGGCCTTCTTGGTGGATGCTTGGAGATAGGCTTGCAGGCGGGCGATGGCCGCTTGGGTGATGGCGCTTTCGGGCAACTGCACCAGCAAGGTGCGGGCAGTTTGGCGCACCTCGCGGCTGCGGTCTTGGGCGGCCAGCGTAGTGAGCAGGGTTTCATCGTCGGCAGAGAGGCCGGTTTGCAACACCGCCAGCAATTCGGCGCGCTCTTTGGCTGGCAGATCGGACAAGCTGGCTTGCAAGCGCTCGCGGCCCTGCGCTGGGTGATTTTGGCGCTCTTCCCGCAGCAGTTGTATCCGTTGTGCCAAGGTGCCTTCTTGCCAGCGGGTTTCAAGCGGGGCGCTGTCGGCGCTGCCTGCGGCATAGCGCCAAGTGCTGTGGTGCCGCGCCAACCAGCGGCCCCGCTCGCCCAGTACAGCGGCCACGGCGGGGCGCAAGGCGCTGGCGCGTTGGGCGGTGTCTAGCGCTAGGGGCAAGAGGGTAGCGGGCAAACGCCAGCCCGCAGCGGCCATCTGCTGGAGCCAGTCTATCTGCAAGCGCTGCGGGGCATCGGTGAACAGCCAGCGCAGGGTGTCTTTCAAGGTCTGGTCTTGCAGTGCTTGTTGCAAGGCATCAGCGGGAGCCACACCGTGGCTGGCGGGGTTGGGCGTTGCGGTGGGGCGCTGGCCTGCGCGCTCGCAGACGGTCAGCACGCCTGCCGCTTGCAACAGGGCCTGTGCCGGGGTGCTGGCTTGTGCTTGTAGCTGCGCCAGTAATTGACCTACCGCGCCTTCAAGCACGGGCAACTCTAGGGGCTTTTTGTCGGTGCCGACCATCGCCGGGGGCAGCAGGTTTTTCCAGAGGCTGGAGGCTTGCGGGGTGCTCATGTCAGACGGGACTCCATATCCAGAAACCTTCGGGGCTGCGGGCGGTGAGCGGACGCAAGCTGCTGCCGTCCCATTCGCCGTGTACCGTCATGGGGTAGCCGCCGCTGAGGGCCAGCAAGGCCCAGCCATCGTTCAGGTGCAGTTGCAGTGGCAGGGCGACATCGCCCCAGTGCAGGTGGAACCGCTCGCCGTCATAGGTCACGGTGGCATCTTGGCAGCGCAGCGGGTGCAGGTTGTTCCAAGGGTTGGCAGCCACACGCTGCGCCACGGCTTGCCATTCTTGCGCCGGGGTGCTGGTGAGCGGGGGCTGCTGATCGTCTGGGGGGGTAATCGCCTGCGTTTGCAGCACCAAGGCGCGCAGCGGCGCGGCGCTAGGGTAAAAAGCCAGCGTGGCCTGCACATGGCTCAGGGCCATCCATGATTGCTCAAACACCCGGCCCGGAAAGATATGGTCTAGCACCAAAGCTCGCTGCCCGGTTTGCACGCCATGCAGCCAGACCCGGCGCTCAATCAGGTTGTTGTCGCGTTCTTCTTGAATCACACCCAACACCTGCCATTGGTCGGTCACTTTGGTGGCTTGCGCCAGCACGGTATCTTTGTCGATGGGCCAACCCATCAACACGCGCAGGTCGGCACTGGCTCCTTCATCCAAGGCGTCGCGGCGCTGGATGGCGTTGCAAGCCAGTTGCAGCAGGCCCAAGCGGCGCAACACGTTTTCGGGCCATTGGGGGCCATCGAGCAGGGCGGCAGCAGCGTAGCGCAGGCGCTGTGCCAAGCCGGGAGCCTGTGCATCCACCAACCGGGCTGCCATGCTCTCCCAAGCATCACGGCTGGCGGGAGTGAGATGGCCTAGCCCTTGGGCAACCTGATCGAGCAGCCATTGCTGCAATTCGGCCACGCCCTTGTCAATGCGGCTCCAGCGCTTTTGGGCGGTTTTGAGGGCTGTTTCTTCGGCCTTGGGGTCAGCCGCTTTCTCTGCTGCTTTTTGTTGCTGTTTTTCTTCTTTTTTCTGGCTGCGCTCGGTGCGCGAGGCCAGCCATTCACTCACCCAAGCCGGTGGCTGGCCCTGCTGAAACTGGGCGGGATTCTTTGCCCAGAGCAGCAGCAGCGCCAGACCATGCTTGCACGGAAACTTGCGGCTAGGGCAGGAGCAGCGAAACGAGGGGCCAGACAAATCGACCTGTGTTTGGTAGCGGCTGCTGCCTTGGCACTCGCCCCAGACGGCGGTATCGCTGGCACCGAGCAGAGGCCATTGCCCTGGTTTGGTCAGCCCATTGGCGGCTTTGACCGAGGCCGCATCGGGGGCCAGGGCGAGAACAGATTCGGCGCTGAATTGCTGCATGGACACCTATGGAACGCAAGAACAGATGGCAGACGCCCGGTGCGCTGCCCGAAAAACAAGCGTCCATCGTAGCGTCTTTTGCCCTCTGCACCCACCTCAAAGGGGCACGATTTCTAGCCCAAAATGTTCCAAGCTGTGTGCGCGTCGTGGCCCTGTAGCGTCTTGGCCTAGGCGGTACGCTGGCCGAATGAAAAAACCCGCCAACTGCACTGAGCTGGCGGGTTTTATTGAATTTTGTGGTCGGGGTGAGAGGATTCGAACCTCCGGCCTCTACGTCCCGAACGTAGCGCTCTACCAGGCTAAGCTACACCCCGATATTTTGCTGCTTGCGTGGCACTATCGCGCTGAAAACTCAGGTGCGCCGCTGCAAAAGCTGAGCCGCTAATTGTAGCAAATTGGTCGAATAATCATTGGTTGGCAACTGTGCCAAGGCGCTGATAGCGCGTTGCGCTTCAGCAGCAGCGGCATCGCGGGCTGCCGACAAAGCGCCCGTTTCACGCACAATGGTCACAATCTGCTCTAACTGATCGGCACTGCCATTTTCGATGGCCTGGCGCACGATGGCTGCCTGCTCTGGCGTACCACGCTGCATGGCAATAATCAACGGCAATGTAGCCTTGCCCTCGCGCAAATCATCGCCCAAGTTCTTGCCCAACTCGGCAGGATCGCCGTCGTAGTCAAGCACATCGTCAATGATCTGGAAGGCCGTGCCCAAGGCTTGGCCGTAAGTGGCGCAGGCTTGCTCTACCTCAGGGGAACTGCCCGCCAGCACCGCCGCCAGCCGGGCGCTGGCCTCAAACAGCTTGGCCGTTTTAGAGCGAATCACCAGCAGATAACCCTCGGCACTGAGCGAGGCATCGTGCATATTCATCAATTGCAGCACCTCGCCTTCGGAGATGATGTTGGTGGCCTCGGCCAAAATCTCCATGATGCGCATTTCGCCCACTTCCACCATCATCTGGAAAGCGCGGGAATACAAAAAGTCACCCACCAACACACTGGCGGGGTTGCCAAAGGTCTCATTAGCCGTAGGGCGGCCCCGGCGCAAGGTGGAGTCGTCCACCACATCGTCGTGCAGCAAGGTGGCGGTGTGGATGAACTCCACCACCGCCGCCAGCGCGAAACGGTGCGCCTGCTGGTAACCCAGCGCGCCGCTGACCATCAGCAGCAAAGCGGGGCGCAGACGCTTGCCACCGGCAGCAATGATGTAGTGCGAAATCTGGCCCACCAGGGGCACGCCAGAGGCAAGGCGGTCGGCAATGACCTGATCGACCGCACGCATATCGTCCTGAATCAGGGCGAGCGGAGAGGCGGCGATAGCAGAGGATGGGGGGGCTGATGCTGTCAAGATGATGGTCGCTAACGGTGGGCGAAATTATAGGAACCTAGGCTGGCACGATAGCGGCCTGTGGGCACTAGGCAACCAGGCGGTTGGACTGGTATAATTTCCGGTTCCGTGAAGATTCTTTCATGGAAACTCACAATCCAAGAGGTTCACATGTACGCGGTCATAAAAACCGGCGGCAAGCAGTATCGCGTTGCTTCCGGCGAAAAAATCAAAGTAGAACAGATTGCTGCGGACGTAGGCCAGGAAATCGTGATCGACCAAGTTTTGGCAGTCGGCAACGGCGCTGAAATCAAGGTTGGCACCCCCCTGGTGTCCGGCGCAACCGTCAAGGCAACCGTTGTTGCCCACGGCAAGCACGACAAAGTGCACATCTTCAAGATGCGCCGTCGCAAGCACTATCAAAAACGCCAAGGTCACCGTCAACAGTTCACTGAACTGCAAATCGGCGACATCGCTGCTTAAACAGGAGCTTTAGTCATGGCACAGAAAAAAGGCGGCGGCTCTACGCGAAACGGGCGCGATTCCAAGCCCAAAATGCTCGGCGTGAAGGCTTTCGGCGGTGAACTGATCAGCGCTGGCTCGATCATCGTTCGCCAACGTGGCACCAAGTTCCACCCCGGCCCCAATGTCGGTCTGGGCAAGGATCACACACTGTTTGCGCTGGTAGATGGCCACGTGTCGTTCTCGACCAAGGGCGCGCTGTCCAAGCACACAGTCACCGTGACTGCCGCAGCCTGAGGCTTTACGCTCTCACTGCATACCAAGCCCCGCCTGGTCGGGGCTTTGTGCTTTCTGGCTGATAAAGGTCGCCAGACAAGCTGCCGTTTTGTACACTGGGAATCCTGATGAAATTCGTTGACGAAGCCTACATAGACATTGCCGCCGGTGATGGTGGCAATGGTTGCGTGTCGTTCCGGCACGAAAAATACAAGGAATTCGGTGGCCCCAACGGCGGCGATGGCGGTCGTGGCGGCCATGTCTTTGCCATAGCCGACCCCAACCTGAACACACTGGTCGATTACCGCTACTCACGCCGCCACGAAGCCAAGCGCGGTGAGCACGGCATGGGCTCCGATATGTTCGGCGCTGCCGGAGACGACATCACGCTCAAAATGCCTGTAGGCACCATCATCACCGACGCCGAAACTGGCGAAGTGCTGTACGAATTGCTGGAGCCGGGCGAAGTCATCACCATTGCCAAAGGCGGCGATGGCGGTTTTGGCAACTTGCGCTTCAAAAGCGCGATCAACCGCGCACCCCGGCAAAAAACACCCGGCTGGCCCGGTGAGCGCAAAAACCTCAAGTTAGAACTTAAAGTGCTGGCCGATGTGGGCCTGCTGGGGATGCCCAATGCGGGCAAATCCACTTTTATCGCGGCGGTATCCAACGCCCGGCCCAAAATTGCCGATTACCCCTTCACCACCCTGCACCCCAATTTGGGCGTAGTGCGTGTTGGGCCAGAGCAAAGCTTTGTCATTGCCGATATTCCGGGGCTGATTGAAGGAGCTTCCGAAGGTGCGGGCCTAGGCCACCAATTTTTGCGCCATCTGCAACGCACCCGCTTGCTGCTGCACATCATCGACATGGCCCCGTTTGACGATGCCGTCGATCCCGTGGCGCAAGCCAAGGCCATTGTCGGTGAGTTGAAAAAATACGACAAAGCACTGCACGACAAACCGCGCTGGCTAGTGCTCAACAAGCTAGACATGGTGCCGCAAGATGAGCGCGCCGCTTTGGTGGCTGATTTTGTCAAGCGCTTCAAATGGAAGGGGCCGGTGTTTGAAATCTCCGCCCTGACCCGCGAGGGCTGCGAGGGCCTGATCCACGCCATTTACCGCCATGTCAAGGCGCAACAGATCGCCGAACAAGCCCCCGTGGCTGAGGTCGATCCCCGCTTTAAGGATAAGGGCGAAGAAGTCGATCCTCGCTTTGTCGATCCCACCTAAGCCTGTTTTTCTTCCCGATGAACATGAACGCAAATCAAGTTTCGGATGTGTTGCGCCATGCGCGCCGCTTGGTGGTCAAGGTGGGTTCCAGTCTAGTCACCAACGAGGGCCGGGGGCTGGATGAAGTCGCCATTGGTGAGTGGAGCCGCCAATTGGCAGCGCTGGTGCGTGGCGGTGCCGATGGGGTGCCGCGCGAGGTCATCATGGTCTCTAGCGGAGCCATTGCCGAAGGCATGAAGCGCCTAGGCTGGACAAGCCGCCCCAAAGAAATCCACGAATTGCAGGCAGCGGCAGCCGTGGGCCAGATGGGTCTAGCGCAGATGTACGAAACCAAGCTGCGCGAAAACGGCATTGGCAGCGCGCAGGTGCTGCTCACCCATGCCGATCTGGCCGACCGCGAGCGCTACCTCAACGCCCGCTCTACCCTGCTCACCCTGCTGGGCTTGGGCGTGGTGCCGGTCATCAACGAGAACGATACCGTCGTCAACGATGAGATCAAGTTTGGCGACAACGACACCTTGGGCGCGCTGGTGGCTAATTTGGTCGAGGCCGATGCCTTGGTCATCCTCACCGACCAAAAGGGTCTCTACACCGCCGACCCGCGCCGCGACCCAGCGGCACAGTTTGTCCACGAGGCCAAGGCCGGTGACCCCGCCCTCGAAGCCATGGCCGGTGGCGCAGGCTCCAGCATTGGCCGGGGCGGCATGATTACCAAAATTTTGGCGGCCAAGCGCGCAGCGGGTTCGGGCGCATCTACCGTCATTGCGTGGGGCCGTGAACCCGATGTGCTGTTGCGCCTAGTGCAAGGCCAAAGCATTGGCACGCTGCTGGTAGCGCAAACTGCCAAAACCCAAGCACGCAAGCAGTGGATGGCCGATCACCTGCAACTGCGCGGTGCCGTGGTGGTAGACGACGGTGCGGCCACCAAGCTGCGCCACGAGGGCAAAAGCCTGCTGCCTATTGGCATGACGGCGGTAGAGGGCGAGTTTGCCCGTGGCGACGTCATTGCCGTGCGCGATGCCAGCGGCGCAGAAATTGCCCGTGGCTTGGCCAACTACGCCAGCGCCGAGGCCCGCCTGCTGTGCCGCAAGCCCTCGCTGGAGTTTGAGCCACTGCTAGGCTATGCCGCAGAACCCGAAATGGTACACCGCGACAATTTGGTGCTGATGGGCGGCTAAAGCCCTTTCAGTCCACTGCCGCAGTGGCTGGGCCGGGCTGCGGCGCGGCCACAAAATTGGTGCCGGGGTCGGGGTCAAACGTGGCTCCGGGCGGCAACTCAATATCGCGGTGCAGCAGCAAATGGCCGTGGCGCAGCAGCATGGTGCCACTGCCCTGCTCTGGCTCACGCGCACGAAAGCTGCCACGCAAGTAGCGGTTGCGCTGCTCGTGCCGGGGCAAAAAACGCGCCAGCTCGGTCAGCGCCATACGGTAGACGCCCCTTTTAAACTCCACCACCACATCCAGCGGCACCCAATAATCGTTCCAGCGCCAAGCATCAAATTCTGGATGATTGGTGGCGCGCAGGTTCAAATCGGTGTCGTAGCCGATGAGTTGCAGCAGGTACCAAATCTGTTTTTGGCCTCTGTAGTGGCCGCGTGCATCGCGGCGGACGTACCGTTCAGGCACCTCGTAGCGCAACCAGTCCCGGGTGCGGGCAACCACGCGCACATGGCTAGGCTGCAAGCCCACCTCTTCGTGGAGTTCTCGGAACATGGCCTGTTCGGGTGTCTCTCCCCGATCAATACCACCTTGCGGAAACTGCCAGCTGTGGGTGCGTATGCGCTTGCCCCAGAACACCTGGTTTCTCTGGTTGAGCAGGATGATGCCGACGTTGGGCCGAAAGCCGTCCCGGTCAAGCATAATCAAACCCCAAATTTTTAAACTGAGCCCATTATGCACGGCCCCTTGCACGCCACAAGGGGAGCTTGTCCTATGGGCCAGCCGCATTGCAATGAAAGCCTCCCAGTTCCTCATTTCCACCCTCAAAGAAGCCCCCGCCGATGCTGAAGTGGTAAGCCACCAACTCATGACCCGCGCGGGCATGATCAAAAAGCTCGGCGCTGGCATTTACAACTACATGCCCATGGGCCTGCGCGTGGTACGCAAGGTCGAGGCCATCGTGCGCGAAGAGATGAACCGCGCCGGGGCCGTCGAGCTGACCATGCCAGTGGTGCAACCCGCCGAGTTGTGGCAAGAAACAGGCCGCTTTGACAAAATGGGGCCAGAGATGATGCGTATCCGCGACCGGCATGGCCGCGATTTCGTCATTCAGCCCACCAGCGAGGAGGTAGTAACCGACATCGCCCGCCAAGAGCTGCGCAGCTACAAGCAGTTGCCGAAAAACCTGTACCAAATTCAAACCAAGTTCCGCGACGAGCGCCGCCCCCGCTTTGGCCTGATGCGCGGGCGCGAGTTTGTCATGAAGGATGCCTACAGCTTTGACCGCGACCAAACCAGCGCCAAAGCCAGCTACCAAGTCATGGCCGCCGCCTACCGCCGCATTTTCGACCGCTTTGGCCTGACCTACCGCGCTGTGGCCGCCGACAGCGGGGCCATTGGTGGCGACCTGAGCGAAGAATTCCAAGTGATTGCCGCCACCGGCGAAGACGCCATCGTCTATTGCCCCAACAGCGACTACGCCGCGAACATCGAAAAGGCTGAAGCGCTGGCCCCCACCCAATCGCGCCCAGCCGCCAGCCAGCCGCTCACCCAAGCACCCACCCCCGGTAAAACCAGCTGTGCCGATGTCGCTATTTTGCTGGGCGTGCCGCTGCAACAAACCGTCAAATCCATCGTCTTGGCTACCGATCAGCTCAACGAACAGGGCGAGATCGTGAAGAGCCAAGTTTGGCTGCTGCTGCTGCGCGGCGACCATGAGATGAACGAAATCAAAGTGGCCAAGGTGCCCGGTTTAGATCAAGGCTTCCGCTTTGCCTCAACCGCCGAAATCGTTGAGCATTTTGGTTGTGAGCCGGGTTATCTGGGGCCACTGACGCTGCAAAAGCCGGTCAAGCTGGTAGTAGACCGCGAAGTGGCGGTGCTGGCTGACTGGATTTGCGGTGCCAATGTGGTCGATTTTCATACCACCGGCGTCAACTGGGGCCGCGACCTGCCCGAACCTGAATTGGTGATGGACTTGCGCAATGTGGTGGCCGGAGACAAATCCCCCGACGGCCAAGGCGAACTCGCCATTGAGCGCGGCATTGAAGTGGGCCATGTGTTCTATCTGGGCACCAAATACTCCAAGGCCATGAACGCCACCTTTCTGGCCGAAGATGGCAAGCCGGCCTTTTTTGAGATGGGCTGCTACGGTATCGGCATCACGCGCCTGCCCGCCGCTGCCATCGAACAAAACCACGACGAGCGCGGCATCATCTGGCCCGATGCCATCGCCCCGTTCACCGTGGTGCTGTGCCCCATCACCCCAGACCGCTTCCCAGCCGTTAAGGAGGCTGCCGAGGCCCTCTATGCCCAGTTACTGGCCGAAGGCATCGACGTGATGTTGGACGACCGGGGCGAGCGCCCCGGCGCGATGTTTGCCGACTGGGAGCTGATTGGCGTGCCGCACCGCATCACTATTGGGGATCGGGGCCTGAAAGAAGGTATGGTGGAGTACCAACACCGCCGCGACACCACTGCCACCAAAATTGCCACCGCTGACGTTTTGGCCCACCTCAAAGGCCAACTGGGCGTATGAGCACCCGCTGGGACACTGCTAGTGTTGGGGTGTCTCGCCGCGCCAGCTTGGCCTCTTTGGGCGCGCTGGTGGCGGCACCAGCACTGTGGCTGGGCGGCCCTGCGGCAGCCCACGCTGGCGGGCAAATGGAGGAGCCGCTGATGGACTCAGTGCGTACCGCCCTGAGTTCGGCTGTGCTCAACCAAGCGCCGCCGGAGCCGGAGTTTCCCTCCACTGAGGCCCGCTTGGGCTATCTGCACTGGATGACGGCGATGAGCGAGCGCCTGCGCAGCCGCAAACCCGATCTGGAAGTGCGCCGCGATTTTCTGCAAACGGCATGGTACGAAAGCAAACGCGCCGGGCTGGATGTATCGCTGGTGCTGGGGCTGATCCAAGTAGAAAGCGCCTTTCGCAAATTTGCCATCTCCAGCGTCGGGGCGCGCGGCTATATGCAGGTCATGCCCTTTTGGACGCGGGTGATTGGCGATGGCGACCCCGGCAAACTGTTTCATATGCAGACCAATCTGCGCTTTGGCTGCGTGATTTTGCGCCACTACCTAGAGCGCGAGCGCGGCGATGTGTTCATGGCGCTGGGCCGTTACAACGGCAGCCGGGGCCGCGACCCCTACCCCAACGCGGTGTTTACCGCCCAGCGCAACTGGATCTTTAATGGCGCGGGCAACCCCGGAGCATAAGCGAGAAAAAAAGTTCCACGTTCTCCTTGATTTTTAGCCCGTTTACACAAATACTTGCAAAAAATGCACTTTGACAAATATCTTTTGTGGGCGCAATACAAGGAGATGACGAGATGAACAAAAATATCGCAACAGTGGTGGTAGCTGCCGGTGGACTCTTGATGGCTGGCACGGCAGCGGCTACCTGTCTGAATGTCGCTAACGTCGCGACGGAGCGGCCTTACACCCTCAGCATCAGTGATACCACCTTGGGCCAGTGCGCTTCTGTGATGCCCTCGACAGCAGAAGGCTTTATCGATGCCCTCAAGCATACCCAGCTGCACAATATCTTCCCTGGTGCCAACAATGCTACTGACGGCATTTCCGCCTTGGGCAGCTTCAATAGTTTGCTCACCCAACTCAATTTTGCGCCATCGAGCACCCAGTTAAATTTTGCCATTCCAGATTTGGGGATCAATAAGAGTTTCAATGGCCTGACCCGCGATGAAAGTCTGGAGCAATTCAAAGACTATTTGAAAAAGGGTGACGTGATCGGCAAGATCATGAAGTATCAGGCTAAAAACTCGCCGTTCAGCCCTATTACCGGCGAAGGTGGCTTGATTCCCACCACCATGTCCTCGGACTTTAACGACAGCTTTTCTGGGGTAGCCACCCATATCGCAGCTCCGGCAGCCTTGGCCAAAGAGGCCAGCCAAGACGGCAAGGCCAGCAACTTGGTCGGCTTGGGCGTCAGCTATGGCTCAGGAAAAATCAACGACACCAGCACGAAGTTTTTGAGCCTTCCGCTGTCTTACACCTTCCGCAACGATATCGACCCGCGCCGCCAGTTGGTGCTGCAATTGCCCATCACCTACAGCGATATTGGCGGTGCCAAGAGCATCCAAGCAGGTTTTGGTGTCGCTTATCGCTTCCCGATGTCGGACAACTGGACGCTGACCCCCGGTATTAAATATTCGGTGGTGGGTTCTGAAGACTTGGCTACCGTGGCGGGGTTGTATTCGGCCACCATTGGCAGCGCCTACGTCATTCCCATGACGGGGTTTGACATCGCCATCGGTAACATGTTGGGTATTTACAAAACTGGTAAGTTCTCTTCGGGTGATTACTCTTTCAACCCCGACGTCACCACCACCGGTATGCGCAACGGCATCATGCTGCTGCAACCGGTCACGGTTAAAGGCGACAAGATGTCGCTGGAATACTCGTTCATTGATGCCCGTTATTTTGGTGACAAGCCCTTTGCCAACAGCAGCCAAGAAATCGGCATCACTTTGGGCACCAACAAGAGCGCCTTCTCGGCACGCAGCTTCTTGCGCGCTGGCTTGGGTTATGCCCACTCCAAGAGTGGCAACACTTGGAAGCTAAATTTCGGCTACTGGTTCTAAAACTCAGCCGCGCCAGCGGGGTCGGTCATGTTACTCTGCGTTCGCCGTGCTGTAGCTGCTTTGTGCTTGTCTGCCGTGGCAGGCACAGCACAGGCGGGCATTGACCTAGAAACGGTCAAACTGGCCGCCAATGGGCAGTTTGAACAACTCGAAACCCTGCTAGAGACCGAGGCGGCCCGCAAGCCGCTAGGCTCGCGTGACCAGCACGCGCTGTGTTTTGCTTATTCCAAAACCAAGCGCTACGACCGCCTGTTTACCTGCCTAGACCAACTGGCGCAGTTGGTGGCACGGGGCGATCGGCGCACGCGCCTGTTTGGCTTAGATGATGCCACCCCCTCGATTGGGCTGATGCGGGCCGAAGCCCAGTTGGAGTTGGGCCTGTACGCCGACGCCACGGCACAGGCCAAGGCGGTGATGGACTGGATTGCCAAAGAAGGCTCCGACGACCGCGACTTTGAACTGCAAGCCATGTCCACGCGCATTGTGGCCGCCGTGATGAGCGGCGAGCGCACCGAGGCAGAAAAGCTGCTGCCGCAGCTGCAAAAAATGTCGGTGGCTTTTCCGCTGTTTGACGATTACGCCCCCGTGCGGGTGTTTGCCATTGCACGCAGCTTGGCCGCACTGGGCCGCTTTGCCGAGGCCGCTACGTTGCTAGAGGGCGACCGATACTTCAAGCTGCGCCGTTTTTTAGACAATTTGTTCAGCGGCGCTACCTTTCAGGGCCTGAACTACTGGATGTGGGCCGACCTGCCACGCGGCTATTTGTTGGCCAAATGCCGCCTCGAAACAGGCCGTGGCGCAGAAGCCAAGGCTGATTTGGATCGATTGCTGGCCATTCCTGCCGCCAGCGCCAACGGTGAAATCTACTGGCTGATGCTCTATGACCGGGGCCGCATTGCCGAGCAAGAGGGCCACACCGAAGAGGCTATCCGCTATTACCGCCAAGCCATTGAGATCATTGAGCGCCAACGCTCCACTATCCACACTGAAATCAACAAAATTGGTTTTGTCACCGATAAGCAGGCGGTGTATGTGCGATTGGTCAGCGCCAGCCTGCGTGTGGGGCAGCAGGCCGAGGCGCTAGAGGTTGCTGAACGCGCCAAGTCGCGGGCGCTGGTCGATTTGCTGGCCGCCAAAAAAGAGTTTGGCCCAGACACCGCCAGCGAACTGATCCCACTAGAAGAGGCGGACAAAGAAATCCGCGTGCAAGGGGCCAGCGATGCCGCCCAAGGGCAGCGCACCCGCAGCCGCTGGAGCCAAACCACGGCTGATTTGCGCGAGCGCCGCCCCCAATTGGCCTCCCTCGTCACAGTGGCACCGGCCTCCTTGCCATCGATACAGGGCCGCCTGCGCCCCAACGAGGTACTACTGGAGTTTTATGGCTCCAAAGACAGCTTGGTGGCCTTTGTAGCCGATGGCAAGGGCGTGAAAGCCTTTGCCTTAGAGAGCGCAAGGCTAGAAGAAGACATTCGGGCCTTGCGCCAAGCCATGGCCGAGCAAGATGAGGCAGCCCATGCCTTGGCCCGCACGCTCTACCAACGCTTGCTGGCCCCCATGCGCACAGACATTGCGGGCAAAGACCTGCTGATCGTGCCGCATGGCATCTTGCATTACCTGCCGTTTTCGATGCTGCACGATGGCAATGAACCCTTGGTAGCGCGGGCCAATTTGCGCGTGCTGCCCAGTTCTAGCGTGTTGCTTTATTTGTCCACCACACGCAACCCGTCGGCCAAGCCCTTGCTGGTGTTTGGCAACCCCGACTTGGGCGATGCCAAGTTGGACTTGCCCAGCGCCGAGGCCGAAGCGCGCCACATTGCCAAGGGTATGAGCAATAGCACGCTGCTGGTACGCACGGCAGCCACCGAAACCGCCTTCAAAGAGCTGGCACCCGCATACCGCTATGTGCATATAGCCTCGCACGGCCAGTTCAATGCCAGCACGCCGCTGGCGTCGCGTTTGCTGCTGGCCAAAACCGCACAAGACGATGGCTCACTGACCGTCAATGAGTTGTATGGCTTGCGTTTCACCGCCGATTTGATGGTGCTATCAGCCTGCGAGACCGGCCTAGGCCGCATCATGAGTGGCGATGATATGGTTGGCCTGACCCGCGCCTTTATCTATTCGGGTGCCCACAACATTGTCGCCAGCCTGTGGGAGGTGGACGACGAGACCACCGCCGATCTGATGCAAGATTTTTACCAAGCCGTGGCCGCCGGGGTGAGTAAACCCAAAGCCCTGCGCGAGGCACAAAACCGGCTGCGGGCACGCTACCCACACCCGTTTTTCTGGTCAGCGTTTTACTTAACCGGTTCTGGCGATTGAGCTGGCAAAGCGCGTGACACCATCACTTGGTCGATGCGGTAGCTGTCCACGTCCAACACTTCAAACTTGTAGCCACCCCAGCTGACGCTGTCGGTGCGCCGGGGCACGCGGCGCAGCATCACCATCAAAAACCCGGCCAAGGTTTCATAGTCTCCGGCATGGGGCAGCTCGTCTAAGTGGAGTGCGCGCAGCACATCGCCAATGGGCGTGGCCCCGTCAATGAGCCAAGAATCGGCATCGCGCCGAATAATCTGCTCCTCGTCAAAGGGTGAGACCAAATCGCCCATCACCGTGCTCATCACATCATTGAGCGTGACCAGCCCGACCACCAAACTGTATTCATTGACGAGGATGGCAAAATCTTCGTGGGCTTGGCGAAACTGGGTCAGCACCTCGGCCAAGGTCAGGCGGTCGGGCATCACCAGCACCTTGCGCACGAGGCTATCGTCTTGCAAAGAAATGGGCTGGTTGTTGAGCACGCGCTGAAACAGGTCTTTGGCATCGACATAGCCCACCACGTGGTCGATATCGCCCTCGCAGACTGGGTAGGTCGAAAAAGGCTCGGCGGCAATGCGCAGCCGAATCACGGCGTCCGGCTCATCACGGCGGAAAAACGAAATACGCTCGCGCTGCGACATGGCACTGCTGACCATGCGCGTATCGAGCTCAAACACATTGGTAATCACTTGCTGCTCGCTGGCCGCCAGCACCCCGGCTTGGGTGCCCGCCTCCATCATCGCCAAAATATCGTCGGAGGTGATGCGCTCATCGCGCAGGGACGATAAACCCAGCAGCCGAAACAGGGCATCAGCGCAGCGGCTGTAAAACCACACCAGCGGGCGCAGCAAAGTCATGCACAGCAGCATGGGTGCGTGCAAGCGCAAGGCCAGCCGTTCTGGCTCGGCCATGCCCAAGCGCTTGGGCAGCAAGTCCGACAATAGGATAAAGAGCGAGGTGATGAGCAGGAACGACACCAAAAAACCGGCCGTTTCTGCTGCCGCGACTGGCAACCACCAGCCAAAAAAAGCCGTTAGGTAGGGGCTAAGGGCCCCTTCACCCACAATACCGCCCAAAATAGCCACGGCATTCTGGCCGATTTGCACCACGGTGAAATAATCCCCCGGCTGCTCTTGGGTGCGCAACACCCGTGCCGCACGGGTATCACCATCGTCGGCCATTTGGCGCAGGCGCAAGCGCCGCGAAGCCGCCAGAGAAATCTCTGCGGCAGAGAAGAATGCGCTGGTGGCCACCAGCGCAGCAATAAACAGAAAGTGGTAAAGCATGATCGGGGCAGAAACACAGGATGTGCCGGGCCGTATGCCACCACGCCAGTGTAGCCGGGCGGTGCGGCTACCGCTATTTAAGCTGGGTTCAGAATCTGCTGCAACTCGCCCGACTCGTACATCTCCATCATGATGTCGGAACCACCAATAAACTCGCCCTTGATGTAGAGCTGCGGAATGGTGGGCCACTGGCTATATTCTTTAATGCCTTGGCGGATGGCATCATCTTCAAGCACGTTGACGGTAACCACCGCTTTGGGGTCTACGCCGCAAGCCTTCAAAATCTGGATGGCACGGCCCGAAAAGCCGCACTGTGGAAAGCTGGCAGTGCCTTTCATGAACAGCAAAACGTTGCTGGATTTGACCAAGGTATCAATGCGTTGTTGGGTGTCGCTCATGGGAAAAGTTTCTCTGTGTCTGCTAAAAGATGCGCGATTATTTCACTGTTGCCCCACCCAGAGGGCCAAGGCCACAAGCTGGTCATACTGGCGGTGTGGTTTCAGTGCCCAGCAGCGGTGGTGCCGCAGGCAGCCACAGCGTAACAGTGGTGCCCGCCCCCAAGGTGCTGTCTATTTGCAAATGGCCGCCACTCAGCTCGACAATTTCTTTCACGATGCTCATACCCAACCCGGTGCCCTGAATCTGCCCGGAGGAATCAGCGCGGTAAAAGCGCTCACAGACCCGGTGGAGTTGTTCCGGGGTCATGCCGATACCCTCATCTTGCACCTGCACACCCACCTGTGCCCCCTGCGCCTCGGTATGGGCATGGCAGTAGTGCAGTTGCACTTGGCCCCCTTGTGGCGAGTACTTGTAGGCATTGGACAAGATATTGAGCAGGGCCTGCTGTAGTTTTTTGCGGTCAACCTGCACCCACAAGGGCACATCGCTCTGGGGCAATGCAGGTGCATGGCGTTCTGCTGGTGGCTTGTAGCCCTCCACTACCTCGGCCAACACCTCCTGCAAGGCCACCCGCTCCACCACAAAGTCTTTGCCTCGGCGCGATTCAATGCGTGCCAAATCCAACAGCTCGTTGATGATGGAAGACATCAGCTCGGACTGGCGCGAAACGGTCTCTAGTAGCTGGTTACGCTTGGGCGCGTCAAACTCACGCATGCGCAGCAGTTCAACATAGCCATAAACGCTGGCCATGGGCGTGCGCAACTCATGGGCCGCCGTGGACAAAAACTCACTTTTCATCCGATCCACCTCTGTCTCGTGGGTGACATCACGGAAATACAAAATTTGCGATACCGTGGCGGTCTCGGATAGGCGAATAAGCACCTCAATCACCCGGTTAACGGGAGCAGCCAGCTCGAACAGTCGGTGCAGTTCGTGGTCACTGCTGGGAGACCGAGCCTCCTGCTGGCGACGGCTCTTATGTGCTGCCCGCAATGCGGCCACAGTCGGAAAACGGGCTTGGGCCAATGATTTTTGTGCCAGCAAGGTAGAAAAATCGTCTTCATCCAAGCCAATGACCTGCTCTGACTCCAAGCCCAGCATGTGCAAAAAAGCCCGATTGGCAAAAGCCACCTTGCGCCGCCGGTTGAACAGCACAAAGCCATCGGGACTGAGGGCAAAAATGGTATTGAGCTGCTCGGAGCGGTCTTGTAGCTCCTTGGTGCGATGCACCACCAGCCGCTCTAGGTCGAGCCGGTACAGTTCTAGTTCTGTCTGGATGGCATCGCGCTCGGTGATATCACGCAGCAGCACCAGCACAAAGGTGCGGTCACTCCAATGCACTCGGCTGATGCTCAACTCTGCCGGAAAGGTACTGCCATCGCTGCGACGCAGCAGGGTTTCGAGAAACCGACCATCCTCCCCCACCTCATTGAGCAAGGCGGTGACTTCAGCACGGCTGTAATGGGCATCCCAGTCGTGCAGGTGCATCTGCTGCATCGTGGCCGTGTTGTAGCCCAGCAAAGACGCTGCCCGTGGGTTGGCCTCAAACACGCTGCCATCGGGGTTGAGCACCAGCACGCCATCGCGCTCATGCTCAAACAGCGCCCGGCGGCGCGAGGCTTCTTCGGCGATATGGCGCTGGGCCACTTCTTGTTCAGCCGCTTGGCGGGCAATGGTGTCCAATAAGGCATCAAAATGGCGCATGAGCTGACCGAGCTCATCATCGTGCTGGGGCACTCCGACCCGCGCGGTGCGATCGCCCTGACCCACGGCCACCATCGTGCTAGTGATGGCGCGCAAGCGCGCCGTCAGCACCCGCCCCGCACGCAAAAAAAGCACCGACAACACCAACATGGCCAGCGCCAGCAGGCCCGCCACGAGCATCAACAACACGCCCATCACCCGCTGGTAGGGGTGATAGGGAAAGCCGACACCAATCAGGCCAATGCGTTGGCCGTAGCCATCAAGGATGGCGTCATATCCAGCCAAATACCATTGGTCAGCCAAAAAAACTTGGCCCAGCCAAGTCTGACCTTGTTCGAGCACCCGTTCTAGCACTTCGGGTTGGACTACGGCCCCGGCGGCATCGGAGCCACGGTGCGAACTGGTGGCAATACGCACACCATCCATCAAAAGGGTGACCATGCCTTGGGTGTCGTCGGGCAACATCCCTACCGGGAAGATCAGCTCGCGCATATGCTCCATCAACGCTGCGTTCTGGTTGAGCAAAATGCCACCCACCAGTATCACGTCTGGGTCACTGAGGGCCGGCGGAAAATGAGCCGCTGCATTGATAAGCAAGCCTTGCAGCGGGGCCGGTGCTCGCTCCGGTGATGGTGCAGGCAAGAACGAGCGCTCAGAAAATTCGGTGGAAAAAGCGGCCAATGCCGCCCATTTAAAGTGTTCGTAAGCCGCACTGGCCACCCCCAGCTGGGCCTGACGCACCACATACGATGGCGGCAGCACGCTGCCTCTGGCTACCCCGCTACTGGAGCCAAGCACGGTGCCATCGGCACTGGCGATGAGCAAAAAATCCAACCCACCGCCCTTGGCTGCGGTGGTCAGGGCCTCATTGATGTCTTTTTGCGGTGCATGGTCGCGGATGAGCTGGTTGAGCCGCTCTGTCTTGACCAATTGCTCTACGCGAAAGCCGACATCGGTTTTCACCTGATTGAGATAATTGTGGCTGCCCGCCAAATTGCCACGCAAAGTTAACAGCAGCAAGTGGTTAGCCTGCGCACCGCCCACCCACACCAGCACACCAATCACAATCGGAAACACCACCAGCAGCGGCATCAATCCCAGCACCCACAGCCGAAAGCGCAAGGAGCCAGTCCATGCCTGACGCCAACGAGCCATGATCGGTACCGCAGTGATAGGAGGAGGCACCGACGGGGGCAAAACAGGAGGTGGCATGGAGCAAAAGGTGGGAAGTCGTATCGGGAACCGGCCATTAAAGCGCGCTCCTATTATCTGTTCGGAGCCAATATGTCTTTTTACCTTGGGCTACCACGCAGCGGTGTAGTGGCGTTGGTATGTTGGCTCACGGCCTGTAGGCCACAAACCCCAATCAAGATTCAGGGCTAGGGCTTCTTGCCTTATCTCCGTGTCCGATTTCAGTGATTGCGCCTATCACCGGCAAGGCGGGTGCTTTTCAGGCCAAAGGACGCCGTGCGCCAGTGCAACGCTCGGTGCCTGCCAAATCGCAGCGCGTTTGCACCTCACACAGCCCCGCTGCCGCCAATAAGGCACGCACGCTGGCGGCCTGATCCCAACCATGCTCTAGCAGCAGCCAGCCACCGAGGCGCAGGTGTACAGGTGCTTGGGCCACAATCTGCCGGATGTCGTCCAGCCCATCGGGGCCACTGGCCAAGGCTTGCAGCGGCTCGTGCTGTAAGGCGGCTAAATGCGGATCAGCACTGGCAATGTAAGGCGGGTTAGAAACGATGGCATCAAATAGGCCGCTCACCCCTTGCAGCCAGTGGCCCTGCTGAAACTGCACTGCCAACCCCAAGCGCTGGGCATTGGCTTGGGCCACGGTTAAGGCGTCTGGGCTGGCATCCACGGCCAGCACTTGGGCGTCGGGGCGCTGGTGTTGCAGCGCCAAGGCAATGGCACCGCTGCCGGTACCCAAGTCCAGCACTTGGGGGGCAGTGCCAGTCTGCAACACTTCCAAAGCCCAATCGACCAAAATTTCGGTATCGGGGCGCGGATCGAGCACGCGTGCATCCACATGCAAGGGCAGGCCGTAAAACTCTTTGATGCCGGTCAGATAGGCCACCGGCTCCCCCGCAGCGCGGCGCTGACACAGGGCCTGAAACGCAGCACTGGCCGCCACAGGCAAGGCGTCGGTATCGTGGGCCAGCAGCCAAGCCCTATCATGCACCGGGCTACCCAGCGTGTGCAAGAGCAGCATTTGGGCATCAATGCGCGCCAGCCCTTGGCTACGGGCATAGTTCAGGGCATCGACCAAAGTTGGCAGCGGCAAAGCAGACATGGCGATCATTCAGCCCAGATGGGCGGCTTCTAATTCAGCCAATTGTTCAGCCTCGTGGGCATGCTGCAGGGCTTGCAACACATCGCCCAAATCACCCTCCATCACGTAGAGCAGCTTGTACAGCGTCAGGTTGATGCGGTGGTCGGTCAGGCGGCCTTGTGGAAAGTTGTAAGTGCGGATGCGGTCGCTGCGGTCGCCGCTACCAATCAGGCCCTTGCGCAAGGCAGCCTCTTTGGCAGCGCGCTCACTGCGTTCTTTTTCTTGGATACGCGCTTGCAGCACTTGCAAGGCTTTGGCTTTGTTGCTGTGCTGGCTGCGGCCATCTTGGCATTCAGCGACGATGCCGGTGGGCAAGTGCACCACACGCACGGCAGAATCGGTCTTGTTGATGTGCTGGCCCCCGGCACCACTGGCGCGGAAGGTGTCGATGCGCAAATCGGCGGGGTTGAGCTTGATGGCTTCGGTCTCATCTGGCTCAGGCATTACGGCCACGGTGCAGGCGCTGGTGTGGATGCGGCCTTGGGTTTCGGTAGCGGGCACGCGCTGCACGCGGTGGCCGCCCGATTCAAATTTGAGTGCGCCATAGACGTTATCGCCCACCATACGCAATACGATTTCTTTGTAGCCGCCCAGCTCGGCGGCGTTTTCGCTCACGGTCTCGACTTTCCAGCCCACGTTGGCGGCATAGCGCATATACATACGGGCCAAATCCCCGGCAAACAGTGCCGACTCATCGCCGCCGGTACCGGCGCGGATTTCTAAAAAGGCGTTGCGGGCATCGTCCGGGTCTTTGGGCAGCAGCAGGCGTTGCAATTCGTCTTCGAGTTGCAACAGTTCAGCTTGGGCGCTGGCGATTTCTTCTTGCGCCATCTCCGCCATGTCGGGGTCAGAGAGCATCTCTTGCGCCCCAGCCAGATCGTTTTCGCGCTGCTGGTAGCGCCGGTAACGTCCGGCAATGGCTGTCACTTCAGCGTGCTCACGCGAGAGCACACGGTATTGGGCCATATCGGCCATGATGTCATCGCGCGAGAGCAAAAAGTCCAGCTCGCCTAGGCGCTGGGCATAACGCTCCAACTGGCTTCTCAGAAAAGGTTTCATGGGAAAATTTGAAGAGGCAGCGCCATCGAGGACGCTTGCAGTATCAGGAAAGGGTGGCCCCGCCAACACCGACAGGAGGTGCTGCCACGGTGGCGCAAGCAGCGCCGCTAACGGCGGCTTGGGCCTTGCTGTTGGCGCAGAAACAGGCGCGATACGGTACGGGCCGTTTGCTCGCGGGTAGCGGCATCTCCGGCGTGCAGTTCTGCCAAAGTGCCGTGCAGCATCTTGTTAGTCAGACCACGCGCCAAGGCATCAAGCACTGTTTGGACATCTTCGCCCTGTGCTAGGCGCTTTTGGGCACGGGCGATCTCAGCCGCCTGCCACGCTTCGGTTTGGGCTTGGATTTGCTGGATCAAGGGCACCACGCCATGCTGCGGGTCGCGCTCATCGAGCCAGTGCATGAAACTGAGCACCCCGGCATCAATGATGGCTTCGGCTTGGGCTACCGCCGCTTGGCGGTTAGCTTGGGCGGTTTGCACCACGGTAGCCAAATCATCGACGGTGTACAGGTACACATCTTCCAGCGCTTTGACTTCGGGTTCAATATCACGCGGCACGGCCAAATCGACCATGAACATCGGGCGATGGCGGCGCTTTTTTAAGGCCCGCTCTACTGCACCCAAACCGACAATGGGCAAGCTGCTGGCGGTGCAACTGACGACAATATCAAACTCGTGCAGGCGCTCAGGCAGGTCAGCCAGCCGCATCACTTCACCACCAAAGCGGGTAGCGAGTTTTTCACCACGCTCTAGCGTACGGTTGGCAATGGCGATGGCTTGCGGGCTGCGGGCAGCAAAGTGCGTGGCCGTGAGTTCAATCATCTCACCAGCACCGACAAACAGCACCTTGGTGCGGGCCAAATCCTCAAACAACTGGCTGGCCAAGCGCACAGCGGCAGCGGCCATGCTGATGGAATGGGCACCGATTTCGGTAGAGGTGCGTACCTCTTTGGCTACGGCAAAGCTGCGCTGGAACAACTGGTTGAGCGTGGAGCCCAAAGCACCCGCGTCTTCGGCGGCACGCACGGCGCTTTTCATTTGGCCCAAAATTTGCGGCTCGCCCAGCACCATCGAATCCAATCCGCTAGCCACGCGGAA
>JAIESZ010000266.1 GCA_019745615.1 Burkholderiaceae bacterium | reverse complement strand
TTGGCCTCTGGGGTGGCAAATCGCCCATCTTGCCCTTCCTGCTCCAAGACTGCCGAGAGATGCTGCTCATCCAAGGCATGGCGGGTGCAGAAGACGATGACATGGGAGGCATTCGTGATCTTTGGCGCGTTGTAGGCAAAACCGCCCTGCGTGGCGTTGGCAATACGCGCCTTGCCTTCTTCGGTGCTAGCGATGAAAAAATGCCACGGCTGTGAGTTGACCGACGATGGCGCGTAACGCAACAGGGTTTCAAGCTCTGCAAAGGTGTCGGCGGGAATCTTGCGGGCTGGGTCAAAGGCCTTGCTGGTGTAACGGGTCTTAGCAATATCGGAGAGGCGCATGGGGTTGTTTCCTTGAAGCGGGAGCAAAATGGTTCGAGATATATCTTGCCGCAGGTTGTATTTTTCAACAGCTACTTCTTCAGTGTCGGTAAACGCTGTCCAGCGCTACGGCACCAGACAAGCTGGTAAGGTTGCGCCCCATGACATCGACACCGACTTTTCAACCTTCCGCTGGCCTGTTACAGGCCGCCTACACCCATTCCGTGGGCCTAGCCAATTCCCTGCTGGCCCGTGATGGTCAGTTGCCTCCGGCGCTGTTTTTGATTGGACAACCGGCCCAAGGGCAGGATTTTCAAAGTTGCCGCATGGCTGGTGCCGGTGCGCAGGCCATGCGCAATTTTCATGCTTCAGAAGATTCGCTAACCCAGCTGCCTGCATTTATCCGTGCCAGCCTGACGCCATCGAGCCGCGAATACGCCGCCCTGCTGCCGCAGATTGGCCCCGTGATGCTGGCCCTGCATCTGTTTCCGGCAGCGCTGGCGTTGCAAGAGCAAGCCGCTCCGGTAGAGGGCAGCACGCCCTTAGTGCATCCAGATGGCCGCCAAGAATATCTGGTGGTAGCCCTGCACACCAGCCACGGTATTGATATGGCCCTATGCCCGCTGCTGCGCGATGGTAACGGCCAAATCGCGGCGCAAACCGTGCCGCTAGAGCTGCTGCACAGCCTGTCCCAATCAGCCACAGCGTCAGCTTGAGTGGCTAGCCCACAACCCGGCATGGTGCCCACGCGTAAAGGCTTCTTCTAGCACCGAGTAGCCTGACCAGTCGCTGTGGGCAAAGGCCAAGCGGGCGGTAGCGGGCATGGGTAGCAGTGCTGTGCGCTCTCCGTTCACGCGGGCGCTGCTTTGGCCCGCTGGCAGGGGCTGGCTGCACTGGCGCAGCAACTGCTGCGTGCCGGGCACCGGAATGCTCATAGCGTGGCCGTAACGGGTGATATCCATGCGCAAGGCACGCTGGCGCAAGTCGGGGTGTGGCACATCTAAGGTGTGCAAGATGGCATCACGCCAGTGCGTCCACGGGCGTTGCGCCAGTTGGGCGCGGCCATCGGGCAGATCACCCAAGGCTTGGTAGTAACTAAGCACGGTGGGGGCTGGGCGCGGGTCTAAGCGCTGGTGGCCCGCATCCACATAGCCCAGCCCGCCAGCGTTGGCATCGCCATAAAGCACGTTGTCCCAAGCCGGGGCAGCGCCGGGGCGGTCTTGCAGTGGTGACTCTAAGTGGATATTGGCGACCAGCCACGGTGCCCAGCGCAAGCCTTGGGCAGCGTGGCGTAAAAAATTGGGTGGCTGCTGCACCACCTTAGCGGCCATAAACACCGGCAGCGCGACAATGCAGCGCTGCGCTTGCCAACGCTCCACGGCTTGCGTGGCATGGTTCAACACATCAACCTGCACCGCGTGACGCCCTTCCTCAATCCGCAGCACAGAAGTCGCGCTGTGGCACTGGCCGCCAGTTTGCAGTGGTGCCGCCAGCCGCTGGGTGATCCAGCCATTGCCTTCGGGCCAAGTGAGTACGCCTTCGCGCTCGGCCCCGGCACTATCGCCCGGCGCATGAAAGCCATGCCGACTGGCAAAGTAGTGGATACCCGCCCAAGCCGAGACCCGTGCTGTGCCTGCGCCATAGTCGTCGCGGCAACAGTAATCGAGGTACCAGCGTAAATGCGGGTCGTTCAGCCCCTGCTGCGCTAGCCATTGGGCAAAGGGCAGAGCATCGAGTTGCTGGTGGATGGGGTGCAAAGGCTGGCGCGCCCGCCATGTCTTGAGGGCAGGCATGGCAAAGCGTGCCTGTTGGCTGATGCTCTCTACCGCTTGGGCAAACTGGCGGTATTGGGCCAGCGTGCTGGCCGCTACGTCTTGCACCGGCAGCAGGCCCTCTTGCCAGCCCCCCTGAAAAAACAGCCGTTCTTGTGGGCTGTGGCACAGGTGGCGCTCGTCGTATTGCCAACGCCCAGCCACGCGCTGGCGCAAGCCCAGCTCCTCCAGCAGGTCTTGCACTTCTGAAGCATCGTCGCCGGGCAGCGGCAGGTAGTGGGCCCCCAGCGGGCAGGCGAGACCGCCCACGGTGCCGCCCCGGCTGTTGCCGCCGGGCTGATCTTCTAGTTCAAGCAGCGCAACATCGGTGATGCCAGCCAGCCGCAGCGCACGCGCAGCCGCCAACCCGGCCACACCGCCCCCAGCAATCAGCACTTGGGTACGACGCACAATGCTGGACGTGGGCACGGGGGCACTGAAGCGCTCACGCAGCGCATGTCCACGCTGCATGTCCACGCCGGTAAAACCACCGGGCAACTGCACGGGTGTGGGCTGGCAACCTGCCAGCCCGGTGCCCACCAAGGCAGTGCTGGCGATAAAGTGACGCCGCTGCATGGCGGTGCTCAGTCGGCCCAGCGCTGTTGGATTTCCAGCAATTGGGGCACCAGCGCTACAAACAAGGGCACCAGTACCGGGTCAAAGTGTTGGCCCGCTTGGGCTTGGATGTGTGCCAGCGTGTCTTCCAAGCTCCAAGGCTCTTTGTAGGGGCGTCGGGCGGTGAGGGCATCAAACACATCGGCCAGCGCGACGATGCGCGCCTCTATCGGAATGGCCTCACCCGCCAAGCCACGGGGGTAGCCACTGCCGTCCCATTTTTCATGGTGGCTGAGGGCGATGGAATGGGCCAGTTGCAGCAGCCCACCGGGGTGCTCGCCAATAATTTTAGCGCCGATGTCGGGGTGGCTGCGCATCACGTCCCACTCTTGGGCATCGAGTTTGCCGGGCTTGCGCAAGATGGCGTCGGGGATGCCAATTTTGCCCACATCGTGCATGGGGGCGGCATTGAGCAGGTCTTCGGCCCAAGCCGGGCTGTAGCCAGCGGCCAGCGCCAGTTGCTGGGCAAAGTGGCTCATGCGGATGACGTGCATCCCGGTCTCGTTGTCTTTGTACTCCGCCGCGCGGCCTAGGCGTTGCACAATTTGCAAGCGCGTTTCGCGCAGCTCGTCTATGTGTACCAGCGACAGATGCGTGCGCACGCGGGCGCGTACCACCGGGCCACTGATGGGTTTGATGATGTAGTCCACTGCGCCCATCTCTAGCCCACGCGCTTCGTCGTCGTGGTCGGTCAGGGCAGTGATAAAAATAATCGGAATGGTGGCGGTGCAAGGGTCTTGCTTGAGGGCGCGGCAAACACCGTGGCCATCCAACTGGGGCATCATCACGTCCAGCAAGATCAAGTCGGGGTGCTGCTGGCGGGCAATCTCTAGGGCGCGGGTGCCGTCAGTGGCAAACAGCAAACGGTAGTCGGTCTGCAACAGGTGGCGCAGCACTTGCAGATTGGTCGGTTCATCATCGACCAGCAACAGGCGCGGACGGTGGTCTGGAGCGGGGTTCATGGGGTCACTTCCTCGGAGGCAGGCGCTAGTTGTACCCGCAGAGTGTCCAAGCAGCGCTGGGCTTGGTCAAAATCAAAATGGTCAATGGCCCGTTGCAGCGGCTCTAGCATCAGGGCAGGTAGCAATTGGACTAAGGTTTGTAGCGGTGCTTCAGACAGCTCGGCTTGGGCTAAGGCAGTACGCAACTGCTCTAGTGCCTGCAAGACCTGTGCCTGTTGCTGCGCATCGAGCGGACTGGCCGTCGCCGAGAGATCGGGTCTGGGCGCTGCGGCCTGCTGGAGTGCTTGGGCGGCTGCCATCAGCGTTTCAGGCAAGGCCAGCGCCAGCGCTTGGGCACGCGGGGCATCGGCCTGCTGGGCTGCCTGCTCTAGTTGCTGGGCCAGACGGTGCAAGGGCAGCAAGGCCAAATTGCCAGCGGCCCCGCCAAAACGGTGGGCCGTAGCCAGCAGACCCGCCCAGTCTTGCTGGGCCAGCAGTGCCAATACGGTGGCTGGGGTATTTTGCTGCTCTTGCAAGAAGCGCTCTAGCGCGTGGTGCAGCACATCCATGCGCGTCCACAGGCGCAGACCCCTTTCCCAATCGATGGCCGGTTCGGTGCCCACAGCGGCCAGCAGCAGGGGCGATGGTGCCGCCGCCACCGGATTGGACACTGGACGAATACCGAGCACGCGGGCCATTTCTGTTTGCAGGCGCGAGGGTTCTAGTGGCTTGTCGGCAAAGCCATCCATGCCAGCAGCCAGCGCGTTGCGCCGGTCTTGCTCTAGCACGCTGGCCGACAGGGCAATGATGGGCACTGGGCGGCGCTGCTGCGCCTGCTCAAAGGCACGGATGCGCCGCGTAGCTTGCAGCCCATCCATGCCGGGCATTTGCAAATCCATCAGCACCACATCAAACCGGCCCTGCATAAACCACTGTACAGCCTCTTCGCCGCCGTGGGCCAAGGTGACTTGGTGGTTGCTGCGCGCCAAAGTCAGTTGCAGCAGCTCTAGGTTGTGCGCTACATCGTCTACCGCCAAGATGTGCAGCGGTCGCAAGCTACTGCCTTGTGCCACGAGGGCTTGGGCACTGGTTTTGCCCAGCGGCAGCGGCAAGCACACCTTGAAGCTGCTGCCCTGACCCAAGGTGCTGACCACACTGATACTGCCCTGCATCAGCTCACTGAGTTGGCGCGAGATCGTGGTGCCCAACCCGGTACCACCAAAGCGGCGCGTGGTAGAGGCATCGGCTTGCGCAAAGGGGTCGAAGATGCGCTCTAGCTTATCGGGGGCAATACCAATGCCGGTGTCTTGCACCTCTAGGCACAACACACCATCGTGGTAGGCCACATGCAGCGTGACGTGGCCCTGCTCGGTAAACTTGATAGCGTTGCCCAGCAGGTTGACCAAAATTTGCTGCACACGCAGTGCATCACCATGCAGCATATGGGGCACGCTGTTGGGATAGTCCAGCACCAGCGCCAACCCTTTGCGCTGGGCATTGATGCGCAACGAAGCCAAAATTTGCGCGCACAGCTCGCGCAATGAAAAATCGGCCAACTCCAGTTCTACCGCGCCCTTTTCGAGCTTGGCGGTGTCCAAAATATCGTTGAGCAAGCGCAACATGGAGCGCGCCGCATGGTGTACCGTGCCCAAGTGCCGCCGCTGCTCTGCATCCAGTGGCGAGTCTTGCAGCGCCTGCGTAAAGCCAATGATGGCATTCATGGGAGTGCGGATTTCGTGGCTCATGTTGGCCAAAAACATGCTGCGCGCCGCCGCTGCCTGTTCAGCCCGCTCCTTGGCTTGGCGCAATTCCTGCTCCATCGCCCGGCGCAGGCTCAGATCGGTAACAAACTTCACAATCTTGAACGGCTGGCCTTCGGCGTCAAAAATCGGGTTGTAAGTGGCATAAATCCAAACTTGGCGACCATTCTTGCCCAAGCGCGAAAACTCGCCTGCGGCAATATCGCCACCCGCCAAGCGCGCCCATAAAGCCCCATAGGAGGGGTCTTGCACATAGTCTGGGGCGCAAAACATGCGGTGGTGCTGGCCCACGATCTCTGCCAGTGTGTAGCCGGTCAAGCTCAAAAAATTGGGGTTGGCTGTCAGCACCCGGCCTTGCAAGTCAAACTCCACCACTGCCTGCGAGCGCGAAATGGCCCGCACGGTGCTTTCAAACTCGGCATTACGGGCATGTTGGGTGGTGGTATCGAGCAGCACGCCATCCACCCATTGGACTTGGCCACGGCTATCGCTCACGCCCCGACCTGTGCCCGAGACCCAACGCAACGAGCCGTCGCGGTGGCGCAGTCGGTATTCCACCTGAAAAGCCTGCCCTTGCAGGATAGCTTGGAGTGCCGTAGCTTGTACGGTGGGCAGGTCTTCGGCGGCAATGAGTGCAGAAAGGCGGATGCGTCCAGCCAAAAAGTCAGCGGCAGGCCAGCCCGTCAATACTTGGATGGCATCGCTGATAAACAGCAGGCTCCAATCGACGTCCAGCCGGGCACGAAACGTCACACCAGGAATGTTGCAGAGAAGCGAGCGAAACTTCTCCTCACTCTCACGCAGCGAGGCTTCTACGGCACGGCGCTGGCGGATATCGCTTAAAAAGCCCACAAACAACGGTGGCCCCGGCAACTGCACCCGGCCCACCCCCAAACGGATCGGCACCAAGGTGCCATCCTTGTGTAGCGCTTCTACCTCACGCCCAAAACCAATGATGTGCTCTTCGCCCGTGCGTAGATGGTGGCGCAGGTAGCCGTCATGGGCGCTGTGGTGCGGCTCAGGCATCAGCATGTGGATATTGCGCCCTAGCACCTCAGCAGCCGTCCAGCCCAAAATACGCTCGGCGGCACTGTTGTAGGACTGCACGATGCCCTGCGCATCCATCATGATGATGCCATCTACCGCCGTCTCCATCACCGCACGCAGGCGCGAGCTGCTGCGCTGTGCCTCTAAAAATAGCTGCCGAAAGCGTAGCCCCACATTGATGGCTACCACCAGCGCCCCCACAAACACCGTAACCACCGCTACAGCCAGCGCCAGCAAAAACTGGCTGGTGTAGTTGCCAGAGACGGGCACATCCATCACACTGCTGGTAAAGCGCAGGGCATTCATGCCGGTGTAGTGCATGGCTGAGATCGCCAACCCCATCACCGCACCGGCGAGCAAGTTACTGTGCCAAAGCGGCCAGCACAACTGGCGTTGCAGCCCAAAGTGTGCCCATAACGCCACAATAGCCAGCAGCACAGCCAGCACAATCGACAGGGCAAAGCCCCAAGGGTCATAGCGCATCAGCGGGGCCATCTCTGAGGCAGCCATGCCCAAGTAGTGCATGGTGCCAATGCCTATTCCCACCACCACACCGCCCCCGACCAACATCCGCCCACTCAATTGGGGGCGTGTCAGCAGTGCCAGTGCAGCCCAAGAGGCCAGCAGACCGGGCAACATGGACAGCAGGGTTTGTAGGGCATCAAACTGCCCGCGCGCGCACACTGCAAAAGCCAGCATACCCACAAAGTGCATCCCCCAGATGCCGCCCCCCAACGCCAGCGCCCCGGTCAGCAGGGCTGTGTGCCGTGCCGCGCCACTTTGGGCGTGTTGCGCCAGAGCAGCCATGTGCAGCGCCATCACCGATGCCAAAAAAGCCAGCAGGATAGACAGAGCCACCAAACGCGGATCGTGCTGCTGCCACAGCAGCGCTGGGCTGTCTGCACCGCTCAAAAAAAACGCATCAAACATGAAAAAGCGCCTTCAATGTCCCACCTGCCCCCATTCCTGCTCGTAGGTATGCACCAGCACTTGGTTAGACAAGCGGTTGACCTCGACCGGCACACGCGCCATGTCCAGCGGAAAATCGCGCAATAGCTCCAGCGTGGGCAAGCTCAGAAATTGCAGGCCCGGCGGCAACGCCTCAGGCAAGTGCCAAGGCCGACGGCTGGCAATGACAAAACCCCACTCGCCAAAGCTGGGCACGTGGGCATGGTAGGGCATGGTTTGCAACCCCACCGATTCAATGGTTTGCACCACCGTCCAGAAGCTGCGCCGCGCCACCAGCGGCGAGGTGGTTTGCACCACGGCATAGCCGCTGGCCGATAGGCGCTGCTCTAGCAGGGCATAAAAACTATTTGTGTAGAGCTTGCCAATCGCAAAGTTGGTGGGATCAGGAAAGTCCACCACAATCACATCAAACATCTCTGCCGTGTCTTGCAGCCACTGAAAGGCATCGGTGTTGATGACGTTGACTTTGGGGTTGCTCAAGGCGTGGCTGTTGAGCTGCGCCAGGGTTTCATGTTCGGTAAACAGCCGCGTCATGGCCGGGTCTAGCTCCACCAGCGTGACCGACTGCACCGAAGGGTATTTAAGGATCTCGCGCACCGCCATGCCATCGCCACCACCCAGCACCGCCACTTTGCGCGGGCCGCCGTGGGCCGCCATGGCCGGATGCACCAGCGCTTCGTGGTAGCGGTACTCATCGCGCTGGGCAAATTGCAGATTGCCATTCAGAAACAGCCGGTGCCCGGCTTTGCCGTGCGTGACCACAATGCGCTGGTAGGGCGAGGCGGCGCTAAAAACAATCCGGTCTTGGTAAAACTTATCTTCGGCAAAGGTGGTGATGTGATCGGCTCCTAACAGGGCAGCCAGCAAGGCCAGCAGCACCAGCGCACAGGCCAAGGTATGGGCCGCCAAATGGCGCAGCTCATGGCGAAACAACCACAAGGCCCACAGCCCCACAGCAGCGTTAAGCAAGCCAAACAGCAACCCGGTGCGAATCAACCCCAAGTGCGGCACCAACAGCAGCGGAAAGGCCAGCGACACCGCCAACGCACCCAAATAATCAAAGGTGAGCACCTGCGAGACCAAATCCTTCAGCGCTACGTTGCGCTTAAGAATACGCATGACCAGCGGAATCTCCAGCCCCACCAGCGTGCCCACCAACAGCACCAAGCCGTACAGTAGCAAACGAAACGCCCCCGGCACATAGGCATTGGCCAGAAACAGCACGGCAGGCAAGCTGCCCCCCACCAGCGCCACCAGCAGCTCAATGCGCAAAAAATGGGCGGGCAGTTGGCGCTCTAGGTAACGCGACAGCCAAGAGCCTACCCCCATCGCAAACAGATAGGTGCCAATGATGGTAGAAAACTGCAACACCGAATCGCCCAGCAGGTACGACGCCAGCGCCCCGGCAGCCAGCTCGTACAGCAGCCCGCAAGCAGCCACCACAAACACGCTGGCCAGCAGGGCAATGTCAATGGGGCGGGGGGCGGTATGGGGGAAGGTGTTGGGGGTCATCCGGTTTTTTGCGCTAGATTATGGCCAACTAATACCAACATGGGGCCCCGTGCAGATCCACATTGCAGACCTTGAGGCAGCCATCAACCATTGGCGCACCTTGCAACCCACCACGCAGGGCGGGCCATTGCCAGCAGCCGTGCAGGCGCTGGCACAGGTGTATGGCACGCTGGCGCTCACACGCCAGCAGGGCATCGAAGAAACCGCGCTGCCCCCGGCAGCCCACAGCGCATGGCTGGCTTGGTACGCCACCACCCCTGACACCCCGTGCATCGCCATTTGCTCTACCAGCCAAGGCGATGAAGAATGCAAGGGTTGTGGCCGCAGCTTTGCCGAGGTGCAGCACTGGCTGGCCTTGAGCCCCGCACAAAAGCGCGCCGTGTGGCGGCGCATTGTGGCCCAAGGCACGGCATGGCGCTTTAACCGCTATGCCGAGCGCGCCGTCAGTGCAGGGTGATTTACTTCCAGCGCAGTGGCTCCAGATGCACACTGCCCAAGTTGCTGCTCAAGGTAATCGAGCCTTCTTGGATCGTGGCTTGCAACTGCATACTGCGCTCGGCCAGCCGAGCCAGCTCTTGCGCAGCCTCAAAATCAATGCGCCAAACCTGCAACTTTTCTAGCCGCGACAGTTTGGTTTCAATGCCCTTCCACCAGACATCGGCGGCATGGTGAAAGGCATACACCACCACCGCATCGGCCTTGCTGCACGCTTTGGTCAGGGGTTTGTCTTCGGGTTGGCCCACTTCGATCCACAGGCGTTTGCGGCCCGTAAAGTCGGTGAGGGAGGCGTCTGGGTCGTCGGGGTCAGACAAGCCCGCGCCAAAGGCCAAGGTACCGTCGCCGTTGCAGGTGTCTTGCAATTCGTGGGCGTGTAGGGCCAGCGCCACCAAGCGCACCATCATGCGCTCGTCGGTCTCACTGGGGTGACGCGCCAACGTCAGGGCATGGTCGGCGTAGTAACCGTGGTCAATATCGGCGATTTGCAAATTCGCCTTGAAGATGGTGGACTTGAGGGCCATATCCGCTTTAGATGCGCCGCGCCAGTTCAGCCGCCTTGCCCACATAGCTGGCAGGCGTCATGGCGAGCAGGCGGTCTTTGTCCGCTTGCGGAATCTCTAGCCCTTGGATCAGGCCATGCAGCGCCTCTGCGGTCACAGTTTTGCCGCGTGTTACTTCTTTGAGCTTTTCGTAAGCGCCTTGCACACCATAGCGGCGCATCACCGTTTGGATGGGTTCAGCCAGCACTTCCCAAGCACCATCCAAGTCTTGTTGCAAGCGCTCTTCGTTGAGTTCGAGCTTGTTCAGGCCCGTGAGCAGCGAGGTATAGGCCAAAGCCGCATAGCCCAATGCTACGCCGATGTTGCGCAGCACAGTGCTATCGGTCAGGTCGCGCTGCCAGCGGCTAATAGGCAGCTTTTCTGACAGGTGGCGCAACAGCGCATTAGCCAAGCCGAAGTTGCCTTCGGCGTTTTCAAAGTCAATCGGGTTGACCTTGTGCGGCATGGTGGAGGAACCGATCTCACCCGCTTTGAGGCGCTGCTTAAAATAACCCAAGCTCACGTAGCCCCAAATGTCGCGCGACAGGTCGATGAGGATGGTGTTGGCACGCGCCACGGCATCAAACAGCTCGGCCATGTAATCGTGCGGCTCAATTTGGATGCTGTAGGGCTGGAAGGTCAGGCCCAAGCCCAGTGGCTCAGGGGTTTCAATAACCTTCTTGCTAAAGGCTTCCCAGTCAAAATCAGGCCAAGCCGACAAGTGCGCGTTGTAGTTGCCCACCGCACCGTTCATCTTGCCCAAAATTTTGACGCTGGCAATACGATCGACGGCAATTTGCAGGCGCGCCACCACGTTGGCCAGCTCTTTGCCCACGGTGGTGGGGCTGGCGGTTTGGCCGTGGGTGCGACTGAGCATAGGCACATCAGCGTAAAGCAGGGCCATTTCGCGCAGCTTAAGCACGATGCGGTCTAGGCCCGGCTGCACCACTTGGTCACGGCCAGAGCGGATTTGCAGGGCATGGCTGGTGTTGTTGATGTCTTCGCTGGTGCAGGCAAAGTGGACAAATTCTGCCGCTTTTTCGAGTTCTGGGCGGGCTTCAAACTTGGACTTGATCCAGTATTCCACCGCCTTGACGTCGTGGTTGGTGGTCTTTTCAAAGTCTTTGATGGCGGCGCAATCGGCTTCCGAGAAGTTTTTGACCAGATTGATCAGGTACGAGCGCGCACCGGGCGTGAGGGGCTTGAATTCGTCAAAACCTGCATCAGACAGTGCGATAAACCACGCCACTTCCACTTGCACACGGCGGTGCATGTAGCCGTATTCGCTCATGATCGGGCGCAGGGTGGAGAGTTTGGCGGCGTAACGGCCATCCAATGGCGACAGGGCGGTAAGGGTCGAGAGGCTCATGGGTGCAATTGTAGGGCGCTGCGGCCACGATAGGAGTGCCAGACAAGCCCAGCGTCGATAGAATGGACAACCCTGCTTTTGCCATGCCAGCACGTTCTGCCCCAATACCCATGAAGATGAAACTGATCGGATCGACCACCAGCCCCTACGTGCGCAAAGTGCGCGTAGTAATGGCCGAAAAAAGGCTCGACTACACCTTCGTGCCGGAAAACGTCTGGGCGTCCGATAGCAATATCGCTGCCATCAACCCGCTGGGCAAGGTGCCTTGCTTGGTGATGGAGGGGGGTGACACCATTTTTGATTCGCGCGTGATCGTGGAGTATTTGGATGCGCTCTCGCCGGTGGGCAAGCTCATCCCCAGCACGGGGCGCGAACGCGCTGAAATCAAAACCTGGGAGGCCTTGGCTGATGGCATGCTCGATGCCGCCATTTTGGTACGCCTAGAAAACACCTTTGAGGGCCGCAGCCAGTACCAGCGCAGCCCAGCATGGATTGAGCGCCAAATGGGCAAGGTCAATGCCAGTCTGTATGCGCTGGCCAAGGGGCTGGGAGATAAGCCATATTACGGCGGCATCCACTCCGGTTTGGCCGACATCGCCGTGGGCTGTGCGCTAGGTTGGCTGGCGTTTCGCTTTCCGGAGCTCGATTGGCGTGGGCAGTACCCCCACTTGGCACGTTTGCACGACAAGTTAATGCTGCGCCCCAGTTTTGCTGAAACGCAGCCAGTAGCCTGACAATTGCCCACCAATAGCGTATAAAGAGAGACACTGGTCACGCCAGTGATCCGCGCATCAAGGGGAGTGACGCCATGGCAGATTTCGACCCGCGCAATGCGGACTATCCAACCGTTCGGTATACAGCATCAGCAGCTCTGATGACCGATACGCGCCCCCCGGCTCTATCCCAATTTGCGCCATCGTTAGGCACGCCCAATCTTGCCGCCACCAACACCGGCTTCACCATCACCTTTGATGAAACCATCACCAAGGGCCAAGGGCTAGTGACCCTGAAAAGTTGGGGCGGTATCACCATTGAAACCTTCAATGTAGCCAGCAGTGGGCAAGTGACGGTCAACGGTAACACCCTGAGCATTGCCCCCACCCGAGACCTGTCGCCCAACAGCTACTATTACCTGAGTGTCAGTCCGGGGATAGTGCAAGATTTATCGGGCAACAGTTCGATGGGCAGTTACCAATACAGCATCAAAACAGGTGCTGGCCCTGCAACCTCTACAGGAGCAGGAGCAGCAGGCAACAACACCACGGTAAGCGGCGCGCCCGTCTCATTGGCCGGCCTGCTTGCAGGGTTGTCTGGTGGCAGCACCGTTGACACCAAGGCACCCACCATCACCAAGTTCGGCCCTGCCCCCAGCGCTGCGGGAGCCGCGCTAGAGAGCAACATCACCCTGAACTTCAGTGAACCCGTGCTGCGTGGCACCGGAACCCTGACCCTCAAAACGGCGGCCGGTGTGGTGGTAGAGACCTTCGACGTTGCTGGCAGCGAGCGCATTACTGTAGCGGGCAGCACTGTGACCATTGATCCCAGCGTAGCGCTGCTCCACGGCACGTCGTATTACTTTGCGCTGGAGTCGGGCAGCTTTCAAGACCTGGCCTTCAACCGGTATGCCAGTAGCGGGCCGTATTCGTTCAAGACTGTCCTAGAAAATGCGCCACCCACCGTGGTCACATGGAGCCCTGCCGATGGTGCAGCCAACGCGGCCCCGGATGCCAACATCACCCTGACGTTCAGCGAGGCCATTGCGCGCGGCATTGGCACCATTACCCTCAAAACGGCTGCTGGTGCGGTGATAGAGACCTTTAATGCGGCAACCAGCCCCCGCCTGCGCCTGAGCGGCGACACCCTGACCGTTGATCCGACGCTGCCTTTGCCCTACGACACCTCGTGCTACTTGGTGTTTGGGGCGGGCAGCGTCAAAGACTTGGCGGGCAACAGTTATGCGGGCACCAGCCAATATGACTTCAAAACCCTGCCCGACACCACCGGGCCAGTGGTCACCAAGTTTAGCCCTACCGATGCAGCGATCAATGTGGCGCGCAATGCCAATATCGTCCTGACCTTTGATGAACCCATTGTTCGGGGGAGCGGCAAACTCACCCTCAAAACTGCCGCTGGGGCTGTGGTCGAGACCTTTGATGCCGCCACCAGCAAGCTGCTGTCTTTGGTGGGCAACACCTTAACGGTCAACCCCACCACAGATTTGGCCTACGGCACCAACTACTTTTTGGCACTCGATGTCGGCTCGCTCAAGGATAAGGTGGGCAACGGCTACTTGGGCACCAGCGAGTACGACTTCACTACGCTGCGCGACACGGTGGCCCCTCTGGCGACGCAATGGAGCCCCACCGATGGCGCGGGTAATGTGGCCCCCAGTGCGAATATCGTGCTGACCTTCAACGAGGCTATGGGCCGAGGCACTGGCACCATCACGCTCAAAACGGCTGCCGGAGTAGTAGTAGAAACCTTTGATGCCGCCAGCAGCGAGCGCATCACTATCGCGGGCAATACCGTCACCATCAACCCCACGGCTGATTTGGGCTACAACACGCAGTATTACTTGGTACTGCCCACCACGGTGTTGCAAGATACAGCAGGCAATGCCTATAAGGGCACCAGCGTGTACGATTTCCGCACCGCCAACGATACCGTAGCTCCAGTGGTCACAAAATTTGGCACCCCCGATGGCGTAGCCACTATTGCCCGTGATGCCAATATCAGCGTTACCTTTAGCGAAGCCATTGCGCGAGGCGCAGGCACCTTGAGCCTCAAGACAGCAGCAGGCGTGGTGGTAGAAACCTTCAATGCAGCCACCAGCCCACGGTTGACGATAGCAGGCAACACCCTGACCATCAACCCCAGCGCAGACTTGAGCAGCGCTACTTCCTATTCTTTAGGCCTGCCTACAGGTACGTTCAAAGACTTGGTGGGCAACCCCTTGCTTGCCAAATCCTTGCTTATCGACACCTTGGCCACAGAAGTGACGTTGGTGGGAACCACTGGCAGCGGCGCAGGCGGCACAGCATAACGGCGCTGGCCTGCGGATTCTCTTGCTGTTATTGGCTGGTGTAGCGGGCCGTACAGGCCTGCTACGCTTGCCGCCATGTTCCAAATTCTGGCCCTTACTACCCCCATCTACCTGATCATCACCTTGGGGTTTGGCTGTGTACGTGCAGGGGTATTTAACCGTGAGCAAATGGGGGTGTTGGGGCTGTTCTTGCTGCGCATCAGCCTGCCTTGCCTGATTTTTCGGGCCATTTCACAATACCGGCTCGACGAGGTGCTCAACCCCGGCTACTTGGCGGCGTATGTCTCAGGCTCTTTGCTGGCATGGCTGGGGGGCTTTGCCTATGCGCGCTGGTATTGCCGCCACGGGCGCAGCCGCAGTGCGCTCTATGGGCAGGCGATGGCGGCATCTAACAGTGTGTTTGTCGGTTACCCAATTGCCCAGCCGCTGCTAGGGCCAGCGGCAGACATTGCCTTGCCGTTGTGCCTGCTAACCGAAGTGGCTGTCATCATTCCCTTAACCATGGCCATGGCCGATGCCGGTGAGGAGTTACGCTGGCAGCACTCTTTAATGCAATCGCTACGCTCTTTACTCAAAAGCCCAGTGTTTTTGGCGATTGCCGCCGGGCTGGCGTGGTCGGCCAGTGGTTGGGTTTTGGTGTTGCCGGTGCAAAAAACCCTGACGCTGCTCAGTAGCGCAGCTGCGCCGGTAGCACTGTTCATGATTGGGGGCATGTTGGTCGGCCAGCCTTTGCGCGGTGCGGGGCAAGATTTGGGCGTGCTGGCCGCTGGCAAGCTGCTGCTGCACCCGGTGGCGGTGCTACTGATGATGGCCTTGTTGCCCAGTTTTGACCCGCACTTGCAAATGGCCGCCTTGGTTTTTGCCTGTATGCCGATTCCAGTGCTGTTGCCCGCCTTGGCGCAGCGCTACGGCTTGGCAGGGTTTTGTTCGGCCGCGCTGGTGGTGGCTACGGTGCTGTCGTTCATCAGCTTGAACAGTTGGCTAGCACTTGCACCGTGGTTGATGCAACAGATGTAAAACCAGTAAGAACGTGTTTACATGGCTTGCAACAAACCCCGCACGATATGGTCGGCATAGCGGCTGGCCACAGTGCGGATAAAGCGCGGAAAATCCACCACCGCTTGGTCATCAGCACGATCAGAGATAGCACGCACGGCAGCAAAGGGCACGCCATAGTCGATACACACTTGGGCCACCGCAGCACCTTCCATCTCCACGGCCAGCACCTCGTGGCCCGCAGCCAGCAAGCTGGCCCGCAGCGACTTAGACACCTCAGCGCTGGTAACAAACTGGTCACCACTGGCCATCAAACCGTGGTGCAGGCGTGGCCCGCCGGTGGGCGCAATCCATTCTGCCTCTAAAGAGGTGCCCACTTGGGCCACGCACGATTGCGCCGCCGCAGACAACAACGCCGACAAGGCCGGATCACAGGGCAAGCGCACGCTGCCATAGCCGGGCACCTGCCAGCGGGCAAACAGTGGCGTGGCATCCATATCGTGCTGCACATAGTCTTGTGCCACCACCACATCCCCCACCTGCACCCCTAGGCCAAGGCCACCGGCCACACCGGTAAAAACGATGCGCGTGGCGGCAAAGCGCTCGATCAGCGCGGTAGCGGTGGTGGCTGCCGCCACCTTGCCAATGCCGGATAAAGCCAGCACCACCGGCTGCCCATGCAAATTCCCCTGCCAAAACTGGCGGCCCGCATGGCGGATGCAGACGGGCTGCTCTAAGCTGTGGTGCAGGCCCGCCTGTTCTTCGGGCAGGGCGCTCAAAATAGCGGTGGTCATGCGGTAGGGGGTTAATCCGTGGTGATGGCTACGGGAAACATCGGAAACACCAGCCGCTGATCTACTCTGGCGGCTGCTTGGCGCACCGCCGTGCGCAATTGCTTGGCCCAAGCACGGCCCAACTCACCAGAGCGCAAATAGTCGGCATTGTTGCCCCGGTTGGGCAACAGCAAGCGTTCATCTACCAAAGCCGTGACTTGCCAATAAGCGCCGCCTGCCGTGGCATAGCGGTAGCTGATGTGGGCGTAGGGCTGCGGCAATCCGGGCTGTTGTGCCTGCAACCACTGTTGCAATGCCGGATGGTTGTGCGCCATCCAGTAGTCGCTGCGGTTGGCACCGCGTTTAAAGCGCAGGCAGTCGATGCGTATCGGGCTACCATCAGCAGCGTCTTGCACCCACACATCGGGCTGGCGTGGGCAGCTATCCGTCCACAACGTGGGGTCGAGCGCCGGGGCACTGCGGTGGTGGGTGCTTTGCAGCCACAACACCGCCTGCCAAGCATCTCCCCGGCGCAGGGCGAAGGTGCGGGTTTGCAGCGGCAGGGTAGCCCCCAGTTCGGGCAGCAGGGGCCAGCTTTGCTCTGAGGCCCCCAGATCTTGCCAATCCCCCGCAGGCAGGGCCAGTTGCATATCGCCCACGGCATAACCGATTTGATCGGGTTGCAGGGGCGCGCAAGCGGCCAAAGCGAGGGGCAGCGCCAGCGCCACCACCACACGCCAGCCACCGGCGCGGCTGGCTGGGGCTAACATCAGTTAACCACCTGGGCCAGCTCGCCAGCGGCGTAGCGGGCAGCCATCACTTGCAGGTTGTGGCCCTTGATCTTGGCACCTTGGCCTTCGCAACCAAACTCGATGTAGCGTTGCTTGCAGATTTGCTTGGCGGCTTCGCGGGCAGGCTTGAGCCATTCGCGGGCGTCAAACTTGTCGGGGTTTTCGGCCATAAACTTGCGCACCGCGCCGGTCATCGCCAAGCGGATGTCGGTGTCAATGTTGATTTTGCGCACACCAAATTGGATGGCTTTTTGGATTTCTTCCACGGGCACACCGTAGGTTTCTTTCATCTTGCCACCGTACTGGTTGATGATCGCCAGCAGGTCTTGCGGCACACTAGAAGAGCCGTGCATCACCAGATGGGTGTTGGGAATGCGGGCATTGATGGCTTGCACACGGCTGATGGCCAAAATATCGCCGGTGGGCTTGCGCGTGAACTTGTAAGCGCCGTGGCTGGTGCCGATGGCAATAGCCAAAGCATCCAACTGCGTGGCCTTGACAAAGGCAGCGGCTTCTTCGGGGTCGGTCAGCATTTGGCTGTGGTCGAGCTTACCCACCGCGCCCACGCCGTCTTCTTCACCGGCTTCGCCGGTTTCGAGCGAGCCTAGGCAGCCCAGTTCACCCTCGACGGTAGCGCCAATTTTGTGCGCCATCTCAACGACTTTGCGTGTCACTTCCACGTTGTAGTCAAAGTTGGCGGGCGTTTTGCCGTCTTCGCGCAAAGAGCCGTCCATCATCACCGAGCCAAAGCCCAAATCCAGCGCACCTTGGCAAATCGCAGGGGACGTGCCGTGGTCTTGGTGCATCACCAGCGGGATGTGTGGGTACATCTCAGCGGCGGCTTGGATCAGGTGCTTGATGAAGGCTTCACCAGCGTATTTGCGCGCACCAGCGCTGGCTTGCAAAATGACCGGAGCGCCCACTTCGTCGGCGGCGGCCATCACCGCTTGTACCTGCTCCAGATTGTTGACGTTGAAAGCGGGGATGCCATAGCGGTTTTCAGCAGCATGGTCGAGCAGTTCGCGCATCGAGACGAGGGGCATGGTCGTAGTCCGTTTGGAGGAGAAAAGAGGGGCCGCAAGGGCCGGGCGCAGCGGCGGGTGTCACCGCTGGGTAACTGTTGATTTTAGCGGGCCTAGGCTTGGGCCGATACCGGAAAATCCAGCCGGTAGCAGGTAGTGAAAGGTGCTGGCGCGGCAGCGATGCCAAAGCGGGCACCATGCACTTGGGCCACGCGGGCAATAATTTCTTGGCCTAGGTGTAGGCTGTCTGCGGGCTTGGCAGCCAGAGACGCAGCCTTGGCCGCCAACCCACGCGCACCGTCATCACACACTTGTAACCATGGGCCAGCGTGTGCATCTATCGCCTGACCGCATTGCACTTCGATCTGGGTGGCGGGGGGCGTGTGGCGCAGGGCGTTTTCGATCAGATTGCGCAGCGCCATCTCTAGCAGCACGGCATGGCCGGACACCAACAGCTGCTCTGGCCCCTGCACAGCCAAGCTGTCTTGGCGCTGCCACGCCGCTTGGGCATAGTCGGCAGCCACCGTGCGCGCCAGGGCGACCACATCCACCGGGCTGGCGCTGCCATGCCATTGGCCCCGGCTGGTGCGCGCCAACGCCAGCAACTGCTGCAAAACATGGCCAGCGCGCAACGCATCGGTACGGATGGACTCCAACGCTTGGGCTTGGGCCGGTGCAGGCAAACCACCGCCCAAAGCTTGGGCCTGCAACACAATGGCCGCCAAGGGGGTGCGCAATTCGTGGGCAATGTCATTGGCCAACTGGCGCTCTCGTGCCAAGGCCGCTTGCTGGCGGGTCAGCAGGGTATTGATGGAATCGACAACGGTATCAAACTCCTGCCAGTCGTGGTGCTTCTCTAGGCGCTTGGCCCCTTGTACATCCAATTGCGCCAACTCTTGTGATAACTGGTGCAGCGGGCGCAGGCCACGGCCAATAGCCAGCCCCAACGTCAGTGCCACCACCGGCAACAACCACAGCGCTGGCTCTACCATCTGCCCGGCAATATCGTGGGCCAGCCGGTCTCGGTCATCCAACCGCACCATCACCATGATTTTGTGCGCTCGTGCCTCGTCCCAGTGGGAAAAACTGCGCCAGTGTTGCGCCGCTGGCCCCAGTACCAGATTGGCATAGCCCTCCTCCAGCACAAAAGCGGGCACAGGGGCCTCGCCCACCTGCCAAAGCACTTGGCCAGCAGCATCCCACTGCACTGCGCTCAAGGACTGCTGGTAGTCGTGGTTTTTGTGGGGTAATGCAGCCAAGGCACCGATCTGCACCCGCGATCCAGGTATGGCCCCGGAGGGCACCTGCGCGCTTACGTCCAGCAGCAGCGCCGACACGGTAGCCAACTGGCCATCGGTCAGCTCATCGGCCTCATGCACGCCCGTGCGGTAGGCCAGTGCCACAAAGCAGCTCCAAACCAACACCAGCGCCCCTAAACTCCACAGCAGCAGGCGCTGGTTCAGGGAGCGCTGGCTACTCACACCGGCTCCTGTGGCATGAAGTAACCGACGCCGCGCATGGTCTGGATGCACTGGCTGCCCAGTTTGCGCCGCAGGTGGTGGATATAGACTTCAATGGCGTTGCTATCGACCACCGAATCCCAGTCGTACAGGTGCTCTTCTAATTGACGCCGCGATAGCACCCGCCCCGGTGACTCCATCAGCAGACGCAGCACGGCAAATTCGCGCGGCGAAAGTTCTACCTTTTGCCCATGCAGTTGCACAATGCGGGTGGCTGGGTTCAGTTCAATGGCACCGTGGCGCACCAAAGGCTGGGCGCGGCCAGCGGCCCGGCGCAGCAGGGCGCGCAGGCGTGCCTCTAGCTCATCCATGTCAAAGGGTTTGCTCAGGTAATCATCAGCGCCTTGGTCGAGGCCCGCAATACGCTCTTGCACGGCGTCACGCGCCGTCATGATGAGCACTGGGGTGCCTGCATCGGGCAGGGTGCTTTGGTTGGCACGCAAGCGTTGCAGCAGGATGCTGCCATCACCATCGCTCAGGCCCAAATCGAGCAGGACAGCATCAAAAGGCTCGGCGCGCAAAGCGGCCCAAGCCGCCGCAACGCCATCGCACACATCCACAGCATAGCCGCGCTGGCGCAGGTTACTGCGCAGGCCTTGGGCAATGCCCGTATCGTCTTCAACTACCAAAATTCGCATGGCCCGATTGTCGCTGTGCTGGCCTGAACCCGTCGACCACAGATTAAGAGCCGGTTAAGTGGCACCGCTTATTCTTCATCACCATGCAACCCTCTGCCTTAGCGCACGCACTGCCGCGCTCCGATACCCGCCCATTGGCCATGATGACCCTCACGGCGCTGCTGTGTCTGTTGCTCTGGGATGCAGCAGGCCAAGACCTCTGGCTGGCGCAAGCCTTTGGCAGCAGCAACGGCTTTGCCCTGCGCGACCACTGGTTGTTCCTGCAAGTGATGCACGAAGGTGCACGTCGCTTGGCTTGGTTGGTGCTGCTGGCGCTGACCATTGGCATCTGGTGGCCTTTTGGCGTATTGCGCAGTTTGCACAGCCGCCAGCGTGTGCAACTGGTCATCAGCGCACTGGCGGGGCTGGTGGTAATCAATGTGCTCAAGTACGGCAGCACCAGCAGTTGCCCTTGGGATTTGCAAGAGTTTGGCGGTGTGGCCCGCTATGTCTCGCACTGGGCCTTGGGAGTTTTGGATGGTGGCTCAGGACGCTGTTTTCCAGCAGGCCATGCCAGCGCCGGGTTTGCTTTTGTGGGGGGCTTTTTTGCCCTGCGCCACAGCCAGCCGCTAGCAGCCCGCTGGTGGCTGCTGGCAGCCATCAGCGCGGGGCTGGCGCTGGGCTTGGCACAGCAGGTGCGTGGTGCCCACTTTATGAGCCACACCCTTTGGACAGGCTGGCTGTGCTGGTGTGCCGCTTGGTTGTGCGATTTGGTGGCCCGCCAACTGCCGCAGCGGGCCACAGCCTGATCAGGCCACCCGGCAGATTTTGAGCATATTGGTGCCGCCCGGTGCGCCCATCGGCTCGCCACAGGTGATGGCATAAACGTCACCGCTTTGCACAATGCCGCGCTCTTTCAGGCTGCGCTCGGCCTGCACCAAAGCGGTGTCGCGGTCAGCGCTGGTGTCCATGAGCAAGGGGCTAACATTGCGAAACAGCGCCATGCGCCGCTGCGTAGCCACTTTGGGTGTGAGCGCATAAATCGGGATATGGATGCGGTGGCGGCTCATCCACAGCGCAGTGGAGCCGCTATCGGTCATGGCGACAATGGCTTTAGCGCCCAAGTGGTGCGCCGTGAACAAAGCCCCCATCGCGATGGATTGGTCAATGCTAGAGAAGGTACGCCGAGAAAAATCGGCGTCCAATTGCACATCTTCTGCCGCCTCGGCAGCAGTGCAGATGGTAGCCATTTCTTGCACCATTTGCAGCGGAAATCGCCCGGCAGCAGTCTCGGCACTGAGCATCACGGCATCGGTGCCATCGAGCACCGCATTGGCCACGTCACTGACCTCGGCACGGGTAGGCACCGGGTTGGTAATCATGCTTTCCATCATTTGCGTGGCGGTAATCACCACCTTGTCCATGTCACGCGCCATGCGGATCATCTTCTTTTGCAGCGCAGGCACGACAGCATTGCCCACCTCCACGGCCAGATCACCCCGCGCCACCATAATGCCATCGCTGGCGCGCAAAATTTCTTCCAGCCGGGGGATGGCCTCGGCGCGCTCAATCTTGGCAATCAGGCTGGGGCGGTGGTTCAGCCCGGCAGCAGCCACATGGCACAGTTGGCGCGCCATTTCCATGTCGGTGGCATTTTTCGGAAAGCTCACGGCCACATAATCGGCTTGGAAAGACATCGCGGTTTTGATGTCATCCATGTCTTTGGCGGTCAGAGCGGGAGCCGTCAAGCCGCCGCCCTTTTTGTTGATGCCCTTGTTGTTTGACAACTCGCCACCCAAATGCACAGTGGTGTGGACTTGCTCACCACGCACAGCATCCACCGTGAGCACAATCAGGCCATCGTTGAGCAGCAACAGATCGCCGGGTTTAACATCGCGCGGCAGCTCTTTGTAATCGAGACCGACGCCGCCAATATCGCCCAATTCAGTGCGCGAGGCATCGAGCACAAAACTGGCCCCCGGCACCAGCTCTACCTTGCCTTCGGCAAACTTGCCAACACGGATTTTGGGGCCTTGCAGGTCGGCCATGATGGCTACCTCGCGCCCGGCACGGCGGGCCGCTTCGCGCACGGCGGCAGCGCGGTCAATGTGGTCTTGGGCCTTGCCGTGGCTGAAGTTCAGCCGCACAACATTCACCCCGGCAATGATCATGGCTTCTAGCATGTCAATATCGCTAGAGGCTGGGCCAAGGGTGGCTACGATTTTGGTGGCACGGCGCAACATAGTAAGAGCACTCTCTGAACAAAGGGATAAAAAAAAGGCCGTCTTCAGACGGCCTGCAAGAAAATCATGCCTGCCCCTGCTGATGCACAGGAGCGGTGCCGTGGCAGGTCAGCGCGGCACTTGCAGCAGGCGCTGCACATCGCGGTCATTGGGCAGGGCGTAATCGTGGCCCCGGATGATGCGGCTGTCTTCGGTACGCACCAGCTTGAGGCTGATATAGGTAAAGTTGGCCGCTGCCGAGTAGGTACCCACCAGCACCAGCGAGGCGTTGTGGCTGCGGGCAATGTCTTTGATCTCGCGTGAGAGCAGCAATTCGCCAGCGCCTTCACGCACAAACACGTCGCCGCGCAGCTTGATCTCTTTGACGTTAAAGCCCGTGGCCGCCATGTGCGAAGCGTACTGCTCCGACAGCGTACGCCCCAGCGGAGCCGAGCGGCTCAAATCATTAACGTTGACCACGGTAGCCACCAACACCGGCCCTTGGCCAAGGCTGCTGAGGTCAAAACCAGCCGTGAGTTTGGCCACGGCATCACGGTTGCTGTCCAAAAACTGGCTGGCAGCAGCCTCTTCGTAGGTTGGGCCTACGCGCACGGGCACCGTGCTGTTCCAACACCCGGTTAGCAGCACCGAGGCTGCGGCCAGCGCCACAAGGGAAGGAAGGCAAGAGAGCTTCATTGGGCCACCACCTTCATGTTGATGTTACGGTAAGACGGGCGCATAAACAGCGGGGTATCGACGTTTTCGAGGTAATAGACATCGGTTTTACGCACCAGAAACTGTCCGCCTTTGGCGACGGTAGTGGTCAGAATCATTTCGGTATGGGTGGGGCCACCTGAGTTGATACTGGCTGCATAGTCAGCCACCCCAGTCAAGCCCAAGCCCGCCAGCAATTGGGCATCAATGTGCTCATAGCGTAGACCGTAGGCGGCCATCAAGCCTCCAGCCAACATCGTAAACTGGCCCGGAATAAAGTGGGGCCGATCACTGTTGTGACGCACCACTTGGGTGTGGTAGCTCACCTCCAAGGCAGGCCCCGGCGCTTGCATCACGGCAGCACCACTTTGCACCAGCTCGGTAATCAAAAAGTCGCGAAATGCCAAATCAAAGGCACTGGCTTGGGCTGGGGCCGAAACATACAGTGGCGTAGCCGGTGGCATGCCCAAGCGCTCTAACGAGCCCAAGGTTTGCGCGACCACATCGCGCGACAATAAATCCCAATGCCCCGCAGAGCGCACCTTGGGCTGTACTGTGAGTTCAAAATTTTCTGCCAGAGGGATCGGCGATTTCGCGGCGCACCCCACCAACGCAGCCACAGCACCCGCTACCAAGGCCGCGCCGATTGCTCTTGCAAATACCATGATTCCCTCCTGCTGATAGGCGGGTGCGAGGCGTACAACGCCCGGCACCGACCTGATGAAAAAACGATTCTGGGTGTGTAGGCT
>JAIESZ010000174.1 GCA_019745615.1 Burkholderiaceae bacterium | reverse complement strand
GCTGTGGGGTGCTGCCGAGCCGCTGCGCCGCATGTTGCGTATTTTGCTGGCTGCCTGATCGGCGGACTCAAAACCGGGTGTGTCCATTGGAAACACCCGGTTATGCCCCGTTGTCAGGGGACAACACACCGGGTGCCACTGGGCGCGATTGATAGACCCAGACCCGCGTAAAACGCGGCTGTTCTTGTCAGGCCAAGGCATTGCTGCTATGGTGTTTTGATCGTTCTCCAAGCCGGCACAAGCGCTAGATTTTCTTGTCTGCAAGTCCGCTTGACCGGGCCTCTCTTTTCTTATCAGTTGATAGCAACCATGCATCGTTGGAAATACTCTGCGCTGGCAGGAGCGGTCGTGGCGACCCTTGGCCTGTATGCCGCTGACGCTTCGGCTCTGGCCCTAGGACAAATCACAGTGCAGTCCGCCCTAGGCGAGCCTTTGCGCGCCGAGATCGAACTGCCCCAGATCAGTCCCGCCGAAGCCGATACCCTGCGCGCCAGTCCAGCCGCCGCAGAGATTTTTCGCAGTCAGGGCATGGAATACTCCCCCGTGGTCACGCAAATGCGTGTGCGCCTGGAGCGCCGTGCCAACGGGCGTATGGTGTTGCAGCTGTCGAGCGACCGGCCTGTCAACGACCCGTTTGTCGATTTGGTGATTGATGCCTCTTGGGGTACTGGGCGCATCACGCGCAGCTACACCATGTTGTTTGATCCACCAGCGCTGCGCCGTGCGCCAGTCACCTTGGCTGCAGCGCCACAAATTACGCCTGCACCCGCTCCAGTGCCCACACCGGCACCTGCACCGACGGCCACGCCAACAGTGCCAGCCCCGATGGAGATCGCACCCATTGGCCAAGCACAGCCCGCAGCGCAAGCCCCAGCAACGGCACCTGAGCCACCAGCACCAGCGCTGCGCCCCACGCGCACCACGCTACTCCCCCACGAAGCCGTGCCTGCTACGGGGCCTACCGCCGATCGCATGACGGTCAAGGCGCGGCCCGGAGACACTGCCGGGCGCATCGCCGAAGGCCGTCGTCCCGCTGGGGTCTCGCTCGATCAGATGTTGGTGGCCCTGTTGCGGGCCAACCCAGAAGCTTTTGCGCAAGGCAATATCCATCGCCTCAAGTCGGGGACAGTCCTAGAAGTGCCCAATGCCGAGCAGGCGCAAACCGTGCCGCCTGCCCAAGCCCGTCAAATCATGGCGGCGCAAAGCCGCGATTTCAATGAGTTCCGCCGCCGCTTGGCCGCCACCGCGCCAGTCGCCCAAGTGGCTGCCGCAGACCGCTCGGCCTCAGGGGCCGTGCAAACCCGCGTCGAAGACAAGCGCCCCGCCAGTGCCGCCCCCGACAAGCTCACGTTGTCCAAGGGGGCTATGACCGCACAAAAGGCAGCCGCAGAAGAGAAGTTAGCGCAAGCCAAACAAAAGAGCGAGGCCAGCACCCGTGCGCAAGAGCTGACCAAGAACATCGAGGATTTGAACAAGCTCAACGCCGGTATCACTGCCCCTGCACTGGCACCCAAACCAGCGCCAGCCCCAGTTGCCGCAGCAGAAAAACCAGCCCCCGCTCCTGCGCCAGCCCCAGTGCCAGAACCCCCTGCTCCCGCTCCTGCCCCAGTGCCGGAGCCAGCACCTACTCCTGCACCAGCACCAGCACCAGTAGAACCCCCCGCTCCGGCACCGACCCCGGTCGAGGCCCCGGCCCCACCTGCTCCAGCCCCAGCCCCCACACCAGCCCCGGCCGCAGAGGAGCCCAGTTTCATCAGTGGCCTGCTAGAAGACCCGCTGGTGCCCTTGGGTGGTATTGGCATACTGGCTTTGCTGGCCAGTTACGGTGCCTACCTCGTCATCCAAAAGCGCAAGGCCAAGGAGTCGGTGGACAGCTCATTCTTTGAAAGCAAGCTCCAGCCCGATTCTTTCTTCAATACCAGTGGCGGCCAGCAGGTCGATACCACCGGTGCCGCAGAGTCCAGCACCGGCGCATCTTCGTCCATGTCTTACAGCCCCAGCCAGCTTGACGCGGGTGGTGATGTGGATCCGGTAGCCGAGGCCGATGTCTATCTGGCTTATGGCCGTGATTTGCAGGCTGAAGAAATCCTCAAAGAAGCCCTGCGCCACACCCCTGAGCGCATCGCCATCCACACCAAATTGGGTGAAATCTACGCCAAGCGCCACGATCGCAAGGCCCTGCAAGCTGTGGCCTCTGATGTCTACCAATTGACCCAAGGACAAGGCCCAGACTGGGAGCGGATGGTCGAATTAGGCCGCGAAATTGATGCGGGCAATCCGATGTACCAACCCGGCGGTCAGCCTACACTGGCCGGGGCCGCAGCGGCAGGTGTTGTGGGTGCAGCCGCCGCCAGCGGTTTTGCCAGTACCTTGAGCGATACAGCACCCGCTGGCGTAGGCGGGCAGTTGCCGCCTGAACTCGATTTCGATCTCGACCTCGAACTGCACGACACCCCGGCCGAAGATGCCGCAGCCGACCCCGGTGGCTTTGCCGCCGCTATCGCTTCGGCTACCGAGATGCCCGAACTGACCATGCCGATGCTAGACACCGGGCCAGCTTCGCCACCGCCACCGGTGTCACAGCCAGCAGCGTCAGAGCCTGCACCTGCCCCTGCGGCGCAAGATATGGGCCTGTCGTGGGATGTGCCCGACTTACCTACGGTGCCTGCCCCTGCCCCTGCGCCAGTACCGTTGCCCACCATTGAGGCCCCTGCCGCATCTGCTATGGCCGATCTAGAGTTCTCGCTGGATATGCCTTCCGAGCAGGCCAGTCCGGCTCTAGCGCCCTTGCCGGAGTTTGAGGTCAGCACCGCTCCGGCCACTGATTCGCAACTGATGGACTTTGATTTGGGCGGTATGTCGGTAGCGGCTCCGGCCCCTGCTGCCACCACTGCTACCAGTGAAGCCGTGGCAGCGCTAGAGCAAGACGGCCCCTTTGAAGGCCAATCAGAAAACCCTCTAGAAACCAAACTCGCTTTGGCCGAAGAGTTCAATGCCATTGGCGATAGCGACGGTGCGCGTACCCTGATTGAAGAGGTGATTGCCGAATCGTCTGGTGCGCTTAAGGCCAAGGCGCAAAGTTTGCTGGCCGGGCTGTCCTGAGCATCGTGCCCGGTATGCGAGTGGCCCTAGGGGTCAGCTACAACGGTCAGGCTTACCAAGGCTGGCAAAGCCAGTCTTCGGGGCAAACAGTGCAAGACCGGCTGGAGGCCGCGCTCAGTCGCTTGGCTACGCAGCCGGTGCATACCCTGTGCGCTGGGCGCACCGATGCCGGGGTGCATGGGCTGATGCAGGTGGTGCATTTTGATGCGCCCGTGCAGCGCTCTAGCGCCTCTTGGGTGCGTGGCAGCAATGCCTTTTTGCCGCCCGATATTGCCGTGCAATGGGCGCAGGCCGTGCCCGATGCTTTCCATGCCCGTGCCTGTGCCACAGCGCGGCGTTATGCCTATGTGCTGTTGCAGTCGCCCGTGCGCCCCAGTGTCGAGGCTGGGCGCGTGGGCTGGGTGTTCGATGCCTTGGATGGCGATGCCATGCGCGTAGCTGCAGCACAACTGTTGGGCGAGCATGATTTCAGCTCGTTTCGGGCAGCCGCTTGTCAGGCGTTATCCCCCGTGAAAACCCTGCGCCGCCTTGACATCAGCCAGCGGGTAGTCAGTGCCGAGCGCACTGGCATGAGTATTCCGGTGTGCTACTGGCGTTTTGAGTTCGAGGCCAACGCCTTTTTGCACCACATGATCCGCAACCTCATGGGCTGTTTGGTGGCCGTGGGGCGTGGCACCCAACCCGCCCATTGGGTCAGTGAGGTATTGCAGGCGCGCTCGCGCAAAGTGGCGGCCCCCACCTTTGCCGCCGATGGGCTGTATTTTTTGGGGCCGGTGTACGACCCAGTGTGGGGCCTGCCAGAGCGCACCCCCGCCTTTGATTGGCTTCCCTGATCGCCACCATGACTTTGTCTGCTTCTCGCGCTGCGCTGCACCGCACCCGTATCAAAATTTGTGGCCTGACGCGCGAGCAGGATGTCGATGCCGCTGTGGCCGCTGGCGTCGATGCCATTGGTTTTGTGCTTTATGCACCCAGCCCGCGAGCCGTGACCGTGCCACGCGCCGCACAACTGGCCCAGCGCCTGCCGCCCTTTGTCACCCCAGTGCTGTTGTTTGTGAATGAGTCGGCGGCGCAGGTGCAGGCTGCTTGTGCCCACATCGCTGGGGCCACCGTCCAGTTTCATGGTGATGAATCGTTGGCAGATTGCATGGCCGCCACCGCCAATGGTGCTAGGCCCTTTGTGCGCGCCGCCAGAATACCCTTAGGCGATGGGGCGGCACAGTTTGACCTCGTAAAATACGCAGCTTCCTATTCCCCAGCGCAGGCCATTTTGCTCGACGCCCATGTGGACGGCTACGGCGGTGGCGGCAAGGTATTCAATTGGTCACTCCTTCCTCCAAGCGTCAACGCTCACCTCGTCTTGTCTGGTGGACTTACGCCTGCAAACGTGAGCGATGGCATCGTGCAGGTGCGCCCGCGTTGCAAAACGCTGGCTGTTGATGTCAGCTCTGGCGTTGAACAAGACGGCCCCGATGGCAAACCCCTGCGGGGCGTCAAAGACGCCAACAAGATTTATCGCTTCGTCGCTGCCGTGCGTGCAGCCGATGCCCAACTTGCAAATACCTCTCATGGCTTCCTACCAGTACCCTGATGCTTCTGGCCACTTTGGCCGTTACGGTGGCAGCTTTGCCAGCGAAACCCTGACCTTTGCGCTGCAAGAGTTGCGCGAGGCCTATGCCCGCTACCAGCACGACCCGCAGTTTGTGGCTGAATTCAACTACGAATTGGCCCACTTCGTCGGGCGGCCCTCCCCGGTGTACCACGCGGCCCGCACCAGCCAAGAAATGGGCGGAGCGCAAATCTTCCTCAAGCGTGAAGATTTGAACCACACCGGCGCGCACAAAATCAACAACGTGATTGGGCAGGCCATGCTGGCCAAGCGCATGGGCAAGCCGCGCATCATTGCCGAGACCGGTGCTGGTCAGCACGGCGTGGCTACCGCCACCATTTGCGCCCGCTATGGCCTAGAGTGCATCGTCTATATGGGTGCTGAAGACGTCAAGCGCCAAAGCCCCAATGTGTTCCGTATGAAGCTGCTGGGTGCTACCGTGGTGCCGGTGGAGTCGGGCAGCAAAACCCTCAAAGATGCCCTGAACGAGGCCATGCGCGACTGGGTAGCCAATGTAGACAACACCTTCTACATCATTGGCACCGTGGCTGGGCCACACCCCTACCCCATGATGGTGCGCGACTTCCAAAGCGTGATTGGCACCGAATGCCTGACACAAATGCCCGCCATGCTCGCCGAGCAAAAAATGGCCGCCGAGCAGCCTGATGTGGTGGTGGCCTGTGTGGGCGGTGGCAGCAATGCGATGGGTATTTTCTACCCCTACATCCCTTATGAAAAAACCCGCCTGATTGGCGTAGAAGCCGCCGGTGAGGGGCTGGATACGGCCAAGCATTCGGCCTCGCTGCAAAAAGGCAGCTCTGGCGTGCTGCATGGCAACCGCACCTTCATCTTGCAAGATGACAACGGCCAAATCATGGAAACGCATAGCATCAGCGCCGGGCTGGATTACCCCGGTGTCGGGCCAGAACATGCTTGGTTGCAAGAGCTGGGCCGCGCCGAATATGTGGGCATTACCGACAAAGAAGCGCTCGCCGCCTTCCACTATCTTTGCCGCACCGAGGGCATCATTCCGGCACTGGAGTCTAGCCACGCCTTTGCCTACGCCATGAAGCTGGCTAAAACCATGCGCCCCGACCAATCCATTTTGGTCAATCTGTCGGGCCGGGGCGACAAAGACATCGGCACCGTAGCCGACCTGTCTGGAGAAGATTTTTACGACCGCCCCTCCATGCGCGGCCTGAGCGTCAAGGGCGGAGAAAGCAAGTAATGAGCCGTATCCAAACCACGTTTGAACAATTGAAAGCCAAGGGCCGCAAGGCCCTGATTCCTTACGTTACGGCAGGTTTTCCGTTTGCCGACATCACCCCGGCACTGATGCACGCCATGGTTGAGTCTGGGGCCGATGTGATTGAACTGGGCGTGCCCTTTTCTGACCCGATGGCCGATGGCCCAGTGATCCAAAAAGCCGGAGAAAAAGCGCTGGCTTTGGGCGTGGGTATGGTGCAGGTGCTGGGCCATGTGCGCGAATTTCGCAAACGCAACCGCACTACCCCGGTGGTGTTGATGGGTTACGCTAACCCGGTAGAGCGCTATGACCAAATCCACGGCGAGGGCGCTTTTGTGCGCGATGCAGCGGCTGCTGGGGTGGATGGTGTCCTCATCGTTGACTATCCCCCCGAAGAGTGCGAAGCATTTGCTGCCCAGTTGCGCGCCAACGGTATGGATTTGATCTTCTTGTTGGCCCCCACCTCCACCCCTGAGCGCATGGCCCAAGTGGCACGGGTGGCTAGCGGCTATGTCTATTACGTCTCGCTCAAAGGCGTCACGGGTTCAGCAGCGCTCGATACCTCAGCGGTGGAAGACATGCTGCCGCGCATCCGCGAGCATGTCAAGATTCCGGTCGGGGTAGGCTTTGGTATCCGCGACGCTGCCACCGCCCAAGCCATTGGCCGCGTGGCCGATGCCGTGGTGATTGGCACGCGCATCATTCAGTTGCTAGAAAACCAGCCCTACGAAAAAGTCGTGCCCATCATCATCGACTTTATGCGGGGTATCCGCAAAGCCCTTGACGCCTAAACTCCAAGGAAGCAACCATGTCTTGGTTAGAAAAACTTCTGCCTTCGCGCATTCAGCCCACCAACCCGACCGAGCGCCGCCAGATGCCCGAAGGGCTGTGGATCAAGTGCCCCAGCTGTGATGCGGTGCTGTACAAAACCGATTTGGAGCAGAACCAGTGCGTCTGCCCACAGTGCAAGCACCACCACCGCATTGGTGCGCGGGCACGGCTCGATGCCTTTTTAGACCCCGAAGGCCGCTACGAAATCGGCCAAGAAGTCATTCCGGTGGATGCGCTCAAGTTCAAAGACAGCCGCAAGTACCCCGAACGGCTGAAAGAAGCCTTAGAAAGCACCGGCGAGACCGATGCCTTGGTGGTGTTTGGCGGTGCTGTGCAAAGCATCAATGTGGTCGTGGCCTGCTTTGAGTTTGAGTTTATGGGCGGCAGCATGGGCAGCGTGGTCGGTGAGCGCTTTGTGCGCGGCGTCGAAACCGCGATTGAGCAAAAAGTGCCGTTTATCTGCTTTACCGCCACGGGCGGGGCGCGGATGCAAGAGGGACTGCTGTCGCTGATGCAGATGGCCAAGACCAATGCGGCCCTGACCCGGCTGGCCAAAAAGGGCCTGCCCTATATCAGCGTGCTTACTGACCCGACGATGGGCGGTGTCAGTGCGGGCTTTGCCTTTGTCGGGGATTTGGTCATTGCCGAACCCAAAGCCCTGATCGGCTTTGCTGGCCCACGCGTGATTGAATCGACGGTGCGCGTGACTTTGCCCGCAGGTTTCCAGCGCGCCGAGTTTTTGCTAGAAAAGGGCGCTGTCGATCTGATTTGCGACCGCCGTGATCTGCGTGCCACCATTGCCAGCAGCTTGGCAATGTTGCAGCGGCTGCCAGCAGACGCAGTGGCATAAGGCATCCCTTACCTGCTTTTCGGGTGAGGGGGCTGGGCTTGTGGCATCACCCCGCCTAGCGCCGGGTGATGCTTTCTCGCTTTACGTTGACGCTGGCGCAAAAGCCAGCAACTCCGGTGGCAACTCGGTCAGCAATTGCAGGCGTTCACCGCTGGCCGGGTGGGTAAACTGCAAGCGCCACGCGTGCAGAAACATCCGTTTCAAGCCCACTTTTTGCAGGCGCTTGTTCAGGTCAAAGTCACCATATTTATCGTCCCCGGCAATCGGATGGCCTTGCGAGGCTAAATGGACACGAATTTGGTGCGTGCGCCCGGTCTTAATGGTCACTTCTAACAGGCTCATGGCGGGCAAGCCCTGCACAGGCCGGGCCGCCGCCGTAGCCCGCACCTTCACCAGCGTGATCGAGCGCATGCCGTCTGGGTCGTCCGGGGTGGTCACGCGCACGCGACGCTCGCCATCGGGCAGCAGGTATTTGTGCAGTGGCGTGTCAATCACCTTGAGCTTGGCAGGCCAAGTGCCCTGCACCAATGCCAGATAGGTCTTGCCGGTTTCGCGCTCGCGAAATTGGTCTTGCAAATGCACTAGCGCACTACGTTTTTTGGCTACCAGCAAGATGCCAGAGGTCTCGCGGTCAAGGCGATGCACCAGTTCCAAAAATTTGGCTTGGGGCCGGGCTTGGCGCAATTGTTCAATCACGCCAAAACTCACGCCACTGCCACCATGCACGGCCACACCGGCAGGCTTGTCGATGGCGATGACGTGCTCATCCTCGTGCAGTAACGGGAATTCACGCGCTGGGGCCGGGTGCGCGGCCTTGTCGGCCATTTTTTCTGACACGCGCACCGGCGGCAGGCGCACGCTGTCGCCTTCTTGCACACGGGTGTCAGCGCTGGCGCGGCCTTTGTTGATACGCACCTCGCCACTGCGGATGATGCGATAGACATGGGTTTTGGGCACCCCCTTGAGGTGGCGCATCAAAAAGTTGTCGAGCCGCTGGCCGCTGGAGTCGGCATCGACCAGCAGCAAGCGCACAGCTTGCGTGCCAGCAGCGCCAGCAGGGCTCTGGGAGGGGGAGGCAATATGCCGGGGTTGCGGGGTTTTGCCGCCTATAATCTGATTCACCTGCGCAGCGTTTTGTCAGTGGTTGATTCGTCTGGAGTTTAGTCCACACGGCCATTTCCCCGCGCGCAGGCCGGTCGATGCCAGCGGGTGTCATGCACGCAAGAATCGCAGGCCAGTTGCCTGCCTTGGCCCGCATGATGCACGGCAGGCTGACGCAATTGAAATACAGATACGGAATACCCCATCTGGCAGTTCACCCCACGGGGGTGCAACTGCCAGCGGATCAAAGCGAACATGTTGATGCTGGCGATGTTGTTACAGACCTTGGGGCGGTGGCTCATGCCGCCGCTATGGGCACACAACAGCCTGCCAGTGCCCATCCTGCCTGCGCCAGCAGCCATTGTTGCAATGGCAAAGCTACAGATTCTCAGGCCCGCTCCCATCCACGCGCCCTTGCCTCCCCCGCTGAGCTAACCTACAGCCCAGCGGCCTTTGGCATACCCGGCAATTCCCTTCGTTTCAAGGCGTTAGTCCAGGCATCGTTGGCCCGTAGTGGGCCTGTTGTTTGTTTGGAATCACGGGCCGCAGCAACCCAGCATTGAGGCTGGTGTGCTGCGCTGCCCAGCAGAAAAAAAGGAAACGCATCATGAAGCGGATGCTGATTAACTCCACCCAGCCCGAAGAACGTCGTCTGGCGATTGTCGATGGCCAGAAGTTGCTGGACTACGAGATCGAAATCGAAGGGCGCGAGCAGCGCAAGGGCAACATCTACAAAGCGGTCGTTACCCGCGTAGAACCCAGCCTAGAAGCCTGCTTTGTCGATTACGGCGAAGACCGCCACGGCTTTTTGCCGTTCAAAGAAATCTCTAAGCAATACTTTGCCTCCGGCGTCTCGCCCAGCCAAGCGCGCATCAACGATGTCATCCGCGAAGGCCAAGAGCTGCTGATCCAAGTAGAAAAAGAAGAACGCGGCAACAAGGGCGCAGCCCTGACCACGTTTATCAGTTTGGCTGGTCGCTATGTGGTGCTGATGCCCAACAACCCCCGTGGCGGTGGCGTCTCGCGCCGTATTGAGGGTGAAGACCGCGCCGAGCTCAAAGAGGCAATGGACCAGCTCGACTACCCCAATGGTATGAGCATCATTGCGCGCACAGCGGGCATTGGCCGCACGGCCCCAGAACTGCAATGGGACTTGAACTACCTGCTCAAACTCTGGAACGCCATTGACGGCGCGGCCAAGTCGAGCAAGGGTGCCTTCCTGATTTACCAAGAGTCGAGCTTGGTGATTCGCGCTATCCGCGATTACTTCAATGCCGACATCGGTGACATCCTGATCGACACCGACGACATTTACGAGCAGGCGCAGCAGTTCATGGCCCACGTCATGCCTGAGCACGCCAGCCGCGTCAAGCGCTACCGCGACGATGCCGCGCTGTTCTCGCGCTTCCAAATCGAGCACCAAATTGAATCGGCCTATGCGCGCACGGTGCAACTGCCCAGCGGCGGTGCCATCGTCATTGACCACACCGAAGCGCTGGTCAGCGTAGACGTCAACTCGGCCCGCGCCATCAAGGGCGGCGACATCGAAGAAACGGCACTGCGCACCAATTTGGAAGCCGCCGACGAAGTGGCACGCCAGATGCGTTTGCGCGACTTGGGTGGCCTGATCGTCATCGACTTCATCGACATGGAGGAGAGCAAAAACCGCCGCGAGGTTGAAAACCGCCTGCGCGACGCACTGCGTCAAGACCGCGCCCGTGTGCAGTTTGGCACCATCAGCAAGTTTGGCCTGATGGAAATGAGCCGCCAGCGCCTCAAGCCCGCCTTGTCGGAAGGCTCGTCTATTCCCTGCCCACGTTGCGGTGGCTCCGGCCATATCCGCGACACCGAAAGCTCGGCGCTGCAAATTTTGCGCATCATCCAAGAAGAGTCCATGAAGGACAACACCGCCGCCGTTCACTGCCAAGTGCCGGTTGAGGTGGCGAGCTTCTTGCTCAATGAAAAGCGCACCGAGATTTCTAAAATTGAGCTGAAACAGCGCGTCAATGTGCTGATGGTGCCCAACAAGACGCTAGAAACTCCCAACTACCGTTTGGAGCGCCTCAAGCACGATGATCCGCGCTTGGATGGCATCGAACCCAGCTACAAGCTGGCCGAAGATTTTGAAGACCCCACCGCCGTCACACGTCGCTCGCAAGAGCCTACCAACAAGCAAACACCGCTGATTCGTGGCGTGTTGCCCGATGCGCCCGCACCGCAAGCGGCTCCCCGTGCCGAAGGCGAGAGCCGTCCCCCCCGTGGTGGTCGTCCGGCAGCGGCTCCGGCCCCTGAGCCAGCACCAGCACCCACTCCCCCAGAGCGCGGCTTCTTTGCTTGGCTCAAACGCTTGTTTGGCTTTGGCCGTGTGGCCCGCCGCCCCGTAGCGGCACCCGCGCCCACCTCGGCTAGCACCCGCGAGGCCCGCCGCAACGAGCGCAGCGAACGTAACCATACTGGTGAGGCCCGCCCACGCCGTGGCGCAGAGCGCGCAGAGCGCGGCGAGCGCAATGACCGCTATGAGCGCACTGATCGTACTGAGCGCAATGGCAACAGCGCCCGCCGCCACGAGCGCCCAGAGCGCAACAATGAGCGCGGTGCCGACCAGCGCAACAGCGAGGCGCGTCCACCGCGAGACAGCGAACGCTTTGACAGCGAGCGCCGCGAGCCGCGCAACCCCAACCGTGGCCGTGGCCGCGAAGTGGATAACCGCCCGCTCAACGACGAGGCCCTAGATACCGATCTGGCACACAACCTGTCTGTGCAATCCCACGAGGCCAATGGCAACGAGCCGCGCAACGAACGCCCACCCCGCAATAGCGAACGCAGCGAACGTGCCGACCGTGGTGAACGCAGTGAGCAACCGCGCCGCGAACGCAGCGAGCGTGCTCCGCGTGGTGAAGGCCGTGAGCGCAATGCGCGCACCACCGAAACCGCTGATGCCAACCTGAGCCAGCCCTTGACGCCAGCAGCCGCTGGGGCCGAGGTGGCACTCAACGAGGGGGCCGAACCCACCGCCGCACCCGCTGTGGCCAGCGAAGAGCGCCGTGAGCGCCGCTCCCGTGATCGCTATGGCCGTGACCGCCAGCGTGGTGAGCGCCCAGAGCGTGGCGAGCGCGCCGAACGCGATGAGCGCCAAGAGCAGCCCACTGCACCTGTTGCTAGCGAAGACCTGCCCGCCCAAGCCCCTAGCGCTGAAGGCACCGAGCCGCCCGTGCGCCGCAGCTACTTTGCTCCAGCCCCTGCTGTGGCCGTAGCGGTGCCGCCTGTGGCCGAGCCAGCCCCAGCTACGCCAGAGGCAGCAGCAGCCGAGGCAGCGCCCGCAGCAGTCACGCTGGTGGCCCCTGCTGACCATGTTGAAGCGGCCCCCGTGGCAGCATCTGCACCAGTAGCGCCCGCGTCAGCAGTTGCCGAGCCTGCCGCCGCTACCCCAGTGGCTGAGGCAGCCGTCTCGGTGCCAGCCCAGAGCAGCGCCCCAGCGCCAGTGCAGCCTTTTGTGCTGCCAGTGGGTGAAATGCAGGCCTTGGCCGAGAGCGTGGGGCTGCAATGGGTGCAGTCTGACCCTGCCAAGGTAGCTGCCGTGCAGGCCGCCATTGCCGCCGAGCCTTGCCCTGTGCATGTGCCGCGCCAACGCCCGGCACTGGTGCTGCTAGACGAAGGCCCGCTGGTGCTGGTAGAAACCCGCCGCGACTTGCGCGAGTTGGTGCTGCCCTTTGAGCGTGAGCAGCCAGAACAGCCAGAACAGCCCCCCCAGCCCTAAAACGGCCCCACAGGTGGCAAAGCGTACAGTGTGTTCACGCGCACTGTTGGTTGCTTTGCCGACTTGAACCGTCCTTCCCAGCGCCGGTCTGTGCTCTACAGACCGGCGCTTTTCTGTTGCTGCCTATTTCTTCTTTCTTCAGCTATGCTCATCTTGCTGTCTCCTGCCAAATCTCTGGATTACGACACCCCAGTGCCCGCCGGGCTGGGGCACAGCCTGCCCGCCTTTTTGCCAGAGACCTCTGAACTTATCGCGCTGCTGCGCACCAAGGCCCCGCAAGACTTGGCCGCCCTGATGAAAATCAGCGATGCCTTGGCCGCGCTCAACGTCGCCCGCTATGCCGCATGGTCGCCAGAGTTCAGCGCCAGCAATGCCCGCCCAGCCGTGCTGGCCTTCAATGGTGATGTCTATGAGGGGCTGGATGCACGCAGCCTGCCAGAGGCTGATCTGCACTGGGCGCAGCAGCACCTGCGCATCCTGAGTGGCCTGTATGGCGTACTGCGCCCACTGGACTGGATGCAACCCTATCGGCTAGAGATGGGCACGCGCTTGGCTACCGCCAGCGGCCATAGCTTGTATCAGTTTTGGGGCACAAAAATTGCTGTGTACTTATGCAATGAGCAAGCCAGTGATCCAGCCCCCGTGGTACTCAACTTGGCATCACAAGAGTATTTCAAGGCGGTCGATAGCCGTGCTTTGCAAGCCAGAGTGGTCGATTGTGTGTTTGAGGAATGGAAAGGCGGTGCCTACAAAATCGTCAGCATCCATGCCAAACGCGCTCGTGGCCTGATGGCGCGCCACGCCATCGTGCAGCGTGCCACGCAGCCAGAAGACCTGCTAGGCTTTGATGCTGAAGGCTATGCCTTCGATCCACACGCCTCTGAACTCAACCGGCTGGTGTTCCGACGGCGCACAATGTAAGAATGTAAGACAATGTTACATGGGCGAAACTATCATGGCACAAGAAACCTTTGCTACCGCTTCCGCGTCCACCTCGACCACCCGTGTGGTTGCTGCGCCGGCCATTACGCCTGAGCTGCGCGCTTGGATCATCAACCAAGCCCAAGCCAACATCGGTGCCCCGGCACTGATACAAGCCATGAAGGCGGCAGGTTGGAGTGAGGCTGTGGCCATGCAAGCCCTAGAAGATACCTTGAGTGGGCACTTGAGCGAGGCCGCTAGCACGGGCACTGCTACTCTTGCCAGCCAAGCCGTGCCCGAACCTGCCCTGCAAGGTCAACCGGCCCGCTTGGATGCGGGCGACCGCTACGTTGAGGTGCTGCTGTCCATCACTTTGCCCCGTGTGGTGGTGTTGGGCAATGTGCTCTCGCCCGAAGAATGCGATGCCCTGATCGAGGCAGCGCGCCCGCGCATGGCCCGCTCCCTGACGGTAGCCACTGAAACCGGCGGCGAAGAAATCAATGCCGACCGCACCAGCAATGGCATGTTCTTCCAGCGTAGTGAAAACGAGCTGATCCAGCGTATTGAAGCACGGCTGGCCAAAATTGCCCATTGGCCCATAGAAAACGGCGAGGGCGTGCAGGTGCTGCACTACAGCCCCGGTGCAGAGTACAAACCGCATTACGATTATTTTGACCCCAGCCAGCCCGGCACACCGCGCATTTTGGCCCGTGGCGGCCAGCGGGTGGGCACCTTTGTGCTCTATCTCAACACCCCAGAGCAAGGCGGGGGCACAACCTTTCCAGAGATCGGCCTGAACGTGGCGGCGCAAAAGGGTAACGCTGTATTTTTTAGTTACCCCCAACCCGTTCCGGCCACGCGCACCCTCCACGGTGGTGCCCCCGTGCTGGCGGGCGAAAAATGGATAGCCACTAAATGGATGCGTGAGCGCGAGTTCGCCTGATTGATTGTTGATTCACCGGAGTTGATAAAGATGCCCACATCCCACAAAAGTAGCCTGCGTGTTCGGCTGTTGCTTCTGGTCGCCCTGATCGTGTTGTTGGGCGACGTCCTCACGCTCACGGTGCTAACACACCAAGCAGGTAAGCTGCAACACGACAGCGTGTTGCGCTATACCGAGGAGCTGGCTACCAGCGAAGGGCACAAGGCGACGATAGATCTAGAGCGTGGCATGGACGCAGCGCGCACCTTGGCCCATGCTTTGGGGCAACTTAAAACTGCCGGACTGGCCAACCGTGCCAGTGCTGATGCACTGCTCAAGGGCGTTTTGGCAGGTAACCCCTCGTTTCTGGGGGTGTGGTCTGGGTGGGAGCCCAATGCTTTTGATGGCAAAGACAGCGAATACGCCAACCAGCCGGGGCACGATGCCACAGGCCGCTACATCCCCTACTGGAACCGGGGCAGCGGCCAAGTGATGCTCGAACCATTAGTCGATTACGACAAGCCCGTGGCTGGTGACTATTACCTGCTGCCCAAAAAGACCGGCGAAGAAACGCTGATGGAGCCCTACAAATACATGGTGAGCGGTAAAGAAGTACTCATGACCAGTTTGGTGGTTCCCATTATGGTGGATGGCCGTTTTGTCGGGGTGGCTGGGGTCGATTTGACGCTAGAGAGTTTGAAAAAAATCACTTCGCAAGTGCGTATTTTTGAACGCGGTTACGCCAGCCTGCTGTCGCACGGCGGTATCTTTTTGGCTGACCAAGACCCGGCCAATGTAGGTAAAGAAATGACCAAGGGGGCGGACACCGAGCAAGCACGGTCAGCCATTGCCGCAGGACGGATGTTGCGCACAGAAATACACAGCGAGCGCCTGAACGAGAACGTGACCCGTGTTTATATGCCCTTGCATATTGGGGCCAGCAAAACACCTTGGTCTTTTGCCATTAGTGTGCCTGACAGCGAAATCATGGCCGGAATCCACCAGCAACGCTGGCAGGCTGCTGGGCTGGGCCTGTTGAGTATTCTGTTGGTGGCGGCGGGCTTGGCTGTAGCCTTGGAGCGCATGGTGCTGCGCCCACTGGGTGGCGAGCCAGAGCACGCCGCAGCCATTGCTGGGCGCGTGGCTGAGGGCGATTTGAGCCAACAGATTGCCGTGCGTCCGCACGACCACAGCAGCCTGATGGCGCAACTGCAAAAAATGCAAGATGGCTTGGCCAGTGTGGTAGCCAAAGTGCGCCAAGGTGCCGAAGGCGTGGCCACCGCCAGCACCGAAATTGCCCAAGGCAACCACGATCTGTCTGCGCGCACCGAAAGCCAAGCCAGCGCGCTAGAAGAAACGGCTGCCTCCATGACGCAGTTAGGCTCGGCAGTAACGCAAAACGCCGACCACGCCCGCCAAGCCAACGAGCTGGCCCGCCATGCCTCAGGTGTCGCGGCACAGGGCGGTGAAGCCGTGAACCGGGTGATTGAGACCATGCGCGAGATCAATGACAGCTCGCGCAAAATTGCCGACATCATCAGCGTGATTGACGGCATTGCCTTCCAAACCAACATTCTGGCGCTCAATGCGGCCGTAGAAGCAGCCCGTGCTGGTGAGCAAGGCCGAGGGTTTGCGGTGGTGGCCTCCGAGGTGCGCAACCTTGCCGGACGCTCGGCCAATGCGGCCAAAGAAATCAAAGAGCTGATTAACACCAGCGTGAACCGGGTTGAGGTGGGTGCCAGCCAAGTCGATCAGGCAGGGCGTACCATGACCGAGATGGTCAGCGCCATCCAGCGCGTCACCGACATCATGGGTGAGATCAGTAGCGCCAGTGGGGAGCAAAGTGCCGGGGTGGGCCAAGTGGGTGAGGCCGTGATGCAGATGGACCAAGTAACGCAGCAAAATGCGGCTTTGGTTGAAGAGATGGCCGCCGCTGCCACCAGCCTCAAGGGCCAAGCACAGGAGTTGGTGCAGGCTGTGGGCGTTTTTAAGCTCAACACCCAGCACATGGGGCCCCAGACTGGAGCGAACGCACGCACCCCAGCTTACGCCAGTTCGGCACGCAAACCCGCCACCCCGGTAGCACCTCCAAAACTGCCGCCTGCTGCATCCAAACCAATACCGCCTCTGACCATATCAACCAAAGCCACATCCGACGATGATGGCTGGGAAAAATTTTAATACTGCCATGTAGGCGCAATGATGGCATTGTTTATGTAATTATTTATTGCAATAGTTACATTAAGTTACCCTGATTCGGGCAACCACTCATCCATGATATATTCAAATGAGTGGTTTTGTGTTATCTAATAGAAAAAGGTATATGGTATGGGAAATTTGAAAATAAGCACTCGATTATCAAGCGCCTTCGGTGTGATTGTTATGTTGCTTTTGCTTTTGGCAGGGGCATCTTTGCTCAAGATGAAGGATATGAATGACGCTTCAGGAGATTTGGCGACTAACTGGTTGCCCGCCATATCTACTGTCAAGACCCTGAATCTGCTGCACAGCGATTTGCGCTTGTTGATGATGGAGCATATCATCAACTCCGATAAAAATAATATTTCAAAAATAGATTCGGCTATTCAAGAGCAAACGAAAGAAATCGAAAAAGCTCAAAAAACTTATGAGTTGCTTATATCTGAGCCAGAAGAAAAAATGGTTTATCCAGTTTATCTTGAAAAATGGCAGCGACTCCAGATGATTGAGAAAAAAGCATTAGACCTAAGTCGCCAAGGCTTGGATGATGATGCCAAGATTTTTTTGGAGAGAGAGTCTAAACCCCTGTTTGATAGCATGGGTGCCGATCTAGATAAGCTAGTCAAAATCAACGAACAAGGCAGTACAGAGGCAGCAAAAAAATCTAATGGCGCGTACACAACAGCACACCTGCAAGTCATCGTACTCGTACTTATTGCGCTTGCTGCCACTGTGGCGTTGAGTCTTTTCATTATCCGCTCTATCACCACCCCGCTGAACCAGGCCGTAGAGGCTGCTCGCCATATCGCCCAAGGTGATCTGAGTCGCCCCATTGAAGTGCGCAACCACGATGAATTGGGCACTCTGCTGTCTGCGATGAGCGAAATGCAAACCTCCCTGATTGGCGTGGTAGGCAGTGTTCGTACAGGCTCTGAATCAGTGGCTACCGCCAGTGCTGAGATTGCCCAAGGCAACCAAGACCTGTCCTCACGCACCGAAAACCAAGCCAGTGCGCTGGAGCAAACAGCCTCTAGCATGGAGCACCTAGGCTCGACCGTGCGCCAAAACGCTGACAACGCCCGCCAAGCCAACCAACTGGCCCAGCAAGCGAGCAGTGTGGCTGCCGAAGGCGGCGAAGTGGTCGGCCAAGTGGTTGAAACCATGAAAGAAATCAACACCAGTTCGCAAAAAATTGCCGACATCATCAGCGTGATTGATGGCATTGCGTTCCAAACCAATATCTTGGCCCTGAATGCAGCGGTAGAGGCAGCCCGTGCTGGTGAGCAAGGCCGTGGCTTTGCTGTGGTGGCCTCTGAAGTGCGTGCGTTGGCTGGGCGCAGTGCTGCTGCCGCCAAGGAAATCAAAACCCTGATTGATGCCAGCGTCGATCGCGTAGGGCAAGGCACACTCTTGGTGGACAAGGCAGGCCAAACCATGAGCAAGGTGGTCAGCAGTATCCAGCAAGTGACCGACATCATGGGCGAGATCAGTGCCGCCAGCACAGAACAGAGCGCCGGGGTAATTGAGATTGGTCAGGCGGTAACGCAAATGGATCAGGCCACGCAGCAAAATGCTGCGCTGGTTGAAGAAATGGCCGCTGCTGCCGGCAGCTTGAAAATACAAGCGCAAGAACTGGTGCAAACGGTGTCGGTATTCCAGTTGGGCGGCAACGGCCAGCGCAGCAATGTGCAACGCCCACCAGCGGCCAGCCCAGCAACTCGCCCCACCGTGCGCCACGCTTCGGCCTTACCAGCGGCCACGGCTGCACGGCCTAGTGTGTCCACACCCCCGCCGCGTAAAACCGCTGCTGCACTGCCCCCGCCCGCCGCACCACGCACCACCACGGCACAAAACGATGGCGACTGGGAAAGCTTTTAACCTTTTTGCTTCATGTCTTTGAACATCCCTGAACACTCCCAGTTGGGCAAGGCTTCTGCCTATACCGATCAATACGATCCCAGCTTGCTGTTTCCGCTACCACGGGCCAGCAAACGCAGCGAGATTGGTATCACGGCAGCGCCGCCCTTTTTTGGGGCTGACCTGTGGACGGCCTTTGAGCTGTCTTGGCTCAATTTGCGTGGCAAGCCGCAGGTGGCGCTGGCCCATATCACGGTGCCGTGTGAAACCCCCAACCTGATTGAAAGCAAATCGTTCAAGCTCTATTTGAACAGTTTGAACAACACCCGCTTTGCCGACGCCGACGAGGTGCAGGCGCGCATCCGCGCCGATGTCAGTGAGGCTGCGTGGCGCGGTGCCGACCGCGCTGCCACGGTGGGCGTCAAATTGCTCTTGCCGGAGGTGTTTGACCGCGAGCCGGTTCACGAGCTTGATGGCCTGCTGCTCGATAGGCTAGATGTGGAGTGCACGCGCTACCAACCCGCTCCTGATCTACTGACAGCACAGTTTGACCAAGCCCCAGTGAGTGAAGTGCTGGTGAGCCATCTGCTCAAGAGCAATTGCTTGGTTACGGGGCAGCCTGACTGGGGCAGCGTGCAAATTGCCTACAGCGGCCCGCAAATCGACCAAGAGGGGCTGTTGCAATACTTGGTGAGTTTTCGCAACCACCATGAGTTTCATGAGCAGTGCGTCGAGCGCATTTTTATGGATATCCGCCAGCGTTGCAAACCGATCAAACTGACGGTGTATGCCCGTTACACGCGCCGGGGTGGGTTAGACATCAACCCACTGCGCACTAGCCACCCACAGGCGCTGCCACGCAACGTTCGAACAGCGCGGCAATAAACGCACCGCGCTCAGGGCAACCGAAACACCGCCAGCGTGCGCCCTAGCACGCCGGCGTTGGTGCTCATGGCTGCGGCGGTGGAAGCCGACTCCTGCACTTGGGCCGCGTTCTCTTGGGTCACGCGGTCTAACTCGGTCACAGCCTGATTGACCTGCGCAATGCCTTGTGATTGCTCTTGGGTGGCTGCGCCCATGTGCTCCATCAGCTCATTGACGTGGGCCACCGATTCGACCACCTCTTGGATGGTTTGGCGCGCCGATTGCATCTGGCTGGCCCCGCGCTCGATATGGGCACTGGACTCACCGATCAAACTTTTGATTTCGCGTGCTGCGGTTGCACTGCGCTGGGCCAGCGCCCGCACCTCACTGGCCACCACGGCAAAGCCCCGGCCCTGTTCGCCAGCGCGGGCTGCCTCTACCGCCGCGTTGAGCGCCAGCAAATTGGTCTGAAAAGCAATGCCCTCAATGGTGCCAATGATCTGCCCCATCTTGTGTGACGATTGCTCAATAGACTGTACGGCCTCGCCCACCTCTGTGACTACCTGACCGCCCCGGCGCGCCAAATCAGCGCTGTGCTCACTCTCGCGCAGCACTTGCTGGGCGGTGTCTGCGGCTTGGCGCACCGTGCTGGAGAGCTGCTCCATAGAGGCGGCGGTTTGCTCCAAATTGCTGGCTTGTGCGTCGGTGCGCTCGGCCAGTGTTTGGGCGCTGTGGGCGATGGTCTCGGCAATTTGACCAAAGCCGTTGATCTCAGCGCGGGCATCACCCACAATGGCACGCATATTGACTTGTATTTGCTGCAAACGCTCCATCAACAGTGCCACCGGATGGCGCTCTTGGATGCGCCGTTCATCGCCAGAGATACTGCAACCCGCAATGCCAATGGCCAATTGGTTGGCATCGGCCAGCGCCAAGGTAATGCGCCGATGAAAACGCAACAACATGATGCCGGAGATCACAAACACCAGTGCGATTTGCATCACAAGCACAGCGGGGTTGTCTGTCCAGCCCATCGCTTGCGGCACCAAGGCCACCGCCCACAGGGGCACCATCATGGCCAGCATGCGCTCGGTAAACGTAGCGCGCTGCAAGCGCCCCAGCCGGTCACGCCAGCCCGTAGGCCGCACCCGCCCTGCGTGCAAATAAAAGCTATGATGTCCAGACTGGCGCTCTTGTACCACGCGCACATACAAGGCTTCGGCCTCACGGATTTCTTCACGGGCAGGTTTGACCCGCACCGACATATAGCCCTTGGGCTTACCGTTTTCCATCAGTGGCGTGATGTGGGCACGTACCCAGTAAAAACTGCCATCTTTGCGCCGGTTTTTAACCACCCCCACCCAAGTACGGCCATTGCCAACGGTTTGCCACATGTCCTTAAATGCTTCAGGGGGCATGTCGGGATGGCGCACCATGTTGTGCGGCTGGCCCATCAGCTCGCTGATGGCATACCCGCTTACCCTAGAAAACGCCGCGTTGCAGTGGGTAATGATGCCCTTGGCATCGGTGGTGGACATCAGCAACTCTTGGCCCGAGTAGTCAAACTCGTGGGGCGTTACCGGCAGGTTGTTGCGCATGGAGCAAATCCTCAATTGAAGAGTTGAATATATGCAACCCGGCAACGTTTTGTCCCTAAAATTGAAACAAAATTTACACTTTGTTCCAATTTATCGCCAGCTCCTTAACCTAGGCGAAACACTTCTAGGGAGCGTGACAGTGCTGTCGAGCTGCTCTTGAGCGCATCGGCAGCGTCTGCTGTTTGCTCAACCAGCGCCGCATTTTGCTGGGTTGTGGTTTCTAGCTGCATCATGGCCGTATTGGCTTGGTCAATGCCCACCGACTGCTCGGTGGTGGCATTGCTGATTTGGCGTACCAGCTCACTGACCCGCGACACCGAGGCTACCACCTCGGCGATGGTGCGCCCGGCCTGCGCCATTTGCTCGGTGCCATCTTTGACTTGGCGCGCCGAAGCTCCAATCAAGGTACGGATTTCTTTGGCTGCTTGGGCACTGCGCTGGGCCAGCGCCCGCACCTCGCCTGCTACTACGGCAAAGCCCCGGCCTTGCTCGCCTGCTCGCGCTGCTTCTACTGCGGCATTGAGCGCCAGCAAATTGGTCTGAAAAGCAATGCCTTCAATGACGGCGATGATGTCGCCCACTTGGCGCGAGGACTGCTCAATGGCCTGCATGGCTTTGCCCACTTGCTGCACGGCTTGGCCGCCTTCGCGGGCCACCCCAGCACTTTGCATACTGTCGCCTGAGACCTGCTCGGCAGTCTGCGCCGTTTGGTGTACGGCTGCAGACAGGGTTTCCATCACTGTGGCCGTTTGCTCTAGGTTGCGTGCTTGGGCTTCTGTGTGGCTGTACAGATCGTGGCCGCCTTGGGCAATGCGGTCTGCGGCCTTCATGAACCCCGAAATTTGGGTGCGCACATCGCCCACCACGGCGTGCAAATTAACCTGAATCTGTTGCAGGCTGCGCGCCATCGGTTGCAGCGAGTTGGCAAACTGCGAGGTGTCAAAGGGCCCATTGAGGTTGCAGGCGGCAATATCGCGGGCAAAATCGTTGGCATAGCGTATGCCACCGACAATGCGGTTTTGGAACCAAGCCAGCACGGCGGCACCGCTGCCCAGTAGCAAAGCCAACTCTGCGCCCCAAGCCAGCGGCCCCTGCCAGCCCAGCCAACGCGGCAGCGTAGCCACGGCGCTCATGCCCACCAACATCAGCCCCAGCGTGGGGGTAGCACCGAGCTGGCGCAGCCGCTGCAAGACACCACGCAGGCCGGGGTAGATCACCCCTCCCCGGCGCAAGCGCAAGGTTTCGCGCTGGGCAGCAAAATCGGCACGCAATTGGGCATACAGGCCCGTGGCCAAGGCTATTTCGGCCCGGCTGGGCTTGGTGCGCACCGACATGTAGCTGGTGGGCTTGCCGTTTTCCATGATGGGTGTGACATTGGCACGCACCCAGTAAAAATCACCGTTTTTGCGCCTGTTTTTGACGATACCCGACCAAGGCAGGCCACGGCCCACCGTGGCCCATAGGTCTTTGTAGGCTTGGGGCGGCATATCGGGGTGGCGGATCAGGTTGTGCGGCTGGCCCACCAGCTCTTCGTAAGAGTAGCCGCTGGCGTCCATAAAGGCTTGGTTGCAATGCGTGATCACGCCGGTGGTGTCGGTGGTGGACACCAACATATTTTGTGCAGGAAAATCGTACTCCTGATCTGTCACGGGCAAATTCACACGCATGAATGGGTCTCC
>JAIESZ010000009.1 GCA_019745615.1 Burkholderiaceae bacterium | reverse complement strand
CACAGAACAAAGCCTTTTGGCAGCGCTGTCTAGCGTGCTAGACCCCCATACCGGCAAAGATGTTGTTAGCAGTCGGGTGCTGCGCAATGTGCAGATTAATGGCGGCAGCGTTTCTTTTGACGTTGTGCTGGGCTACCCAGCCAAGAGCCTGATACCCGCATTGCACAGCCGCTTGGTGCAAGCAGCCCAAGAAGTAGCGGGCGTGGAGCAGGTGCAGGTACACCTGAGCAGCCAGATTACCGCCCATGCGGTACAGCAGGGGGTGGCCCTGCTACCGGGCGTGAAGAACATCATTGCCGTGGCGTCGGGCAAGGGCGGCGTGGGCAAAAGCACCACGGCGGCCAATTTAGCGCTGGCGCTGGTGGCCGAAGGCGCGCGCGTGGGCGTACTTGATGCCGACATCTATGGCCCCAGCCAGCCGATGATGTTGGGCATTGAAGGCAAGCCCGAAAGCTTGGATGGCAAGACGATGGAGCCGCTGCAAAACCACGGTGTGCAGGTGATGTCGATTGGCTTTTTGGTCGATGCCGACCAAGCCATGATCTGGCGCGGCCCGATGGCTACCCAAGCGCTAGAGCAGTTGCTGCGCCAAACCAATTGGAAAGACTTGGATTATTTGATCGTTGATATGCCCCCCGGCACCGGCGATATCCAACTCACTTTAAGCCAGCGTGTGCCCATCACCGGTGCGGTCATCGTCACGACACCGCAAGACATTGCGCTCTTGGATGCCAAAAAGGGCATCAAAATGTTTGAGAAAGTGGGCGTGCCCATTTTGGGCTTGGTAGAGAACATGGCCGCCCATGTTTGCTCGCATTGCGGCCATGTTGAGCATATTTTTGGTGCCGATGGCGGCAAAAAGATGGCCGCGCAATATGGCATTGATTACTTGGGTGCGCTGCCACTGGATATGCAAATCCGCTTGCAAGCCGACCTAGGCCGCCCCACGGTGGTGGCCGACCCAGACGGAGAGGTGGCCCATATCTACCGCACGGTGGCCCGCGAGGTGGCAGTCAAAATTGCGCTACAGGCCAAAGATTATTCGGCCAAGTTTCCTACCATTGCCATCAGCAAAAACACCTGAATCAAACGGCCGCCGCAGCCGTGCTGGCGTAAACCGCCACCCGGTTGCGCCCCTGTTGCTTGGCTTGGTACAGGGCGGCATCGGCCTGTTCAAACAAAACTTGCGCCGCTAGCGGCACCGTCTCTGGCGTGTTGTCAGCTTCAGGAACATCTGGCTCAGAGGCAAAAACCGGCACGATGGTGGTCAGGCCAATGCTGACCGTGACACAGCACGCCGCGCTGGAGTGGGTGTGCTCTAACCCCAACGCCTCTACGGCGGCCCGCACGCGCTCGGCACTTTGCAGGGCCTGTGCGGTATCGGTATCGGGCAACAGCACCGAAAACTCCTCGCCACCGTAGCGCGCTGCCAACTCACCGGCCCGACTTGCACCAGAGGCAATGGCCGTGGCCACTTGGCGCAGGCATTCATCACCGGCCACATGACCATAGTGGTCGTTGTAGGCTTTGAAATGATCGACGTCAATCATCAGCACCGACAGCGGGGCATGGTTGCGCATGGCGCGGTGCCACTCCAGCACCACATGCTCATCTAATGCGCGGCGGTTCGGGATTTGCGTCATCGGGTCTAGGCGCACCTTCTCCTCTAGCGCTGTGCGGTAGTTGGCCAGCTCTTGCTCCGACTGTTTGCGCTGGGTAATGTCTTGGATGGTGCCAATCATGCGGGTTACCCGCTCGTGGTCAGCCTCATCCTCGTACTCCCCCCAGATTTCTACCCAGCGCAGCGCTTGGTTGTCCATGCGCTGGATGCGGTATTGGTGGCGCAAGGGGGTGCGCTGCGCAATGGCCTCGCGGTGGATGCTCAACACCCGCTCGCGGTCTTCTGCTGGAATCGAGTGTACCCAGTCCTCCAGCGTTAGTACGCCCGTGTAAGGCATACCAAAAATCGCATTCGCCATCGACGACATCAGAAACTGCTTTTGCTCCAAATCAAAGGCAAAGTAGCCCACCGAGGCCGCCTTTTGCGCTCCTTCTAGCCAACGCATGTTGCGCTGCAACTGGGTTTTGAGCTCGCGCTCGCGTTGCCAGGCGCGCCGCTGCCCATAGGCAAATACCAAGCCCGCCAGCAACAGCAGCAGGCTGACGGGCAGGCTCAGGGCCAAGATTTCACGCAATTGGGTGTCGGCAAAGGCTTCAGCCACATCAATTTTGGACACCATGATCCAAGGTGAATCGGGCACGGCATTGGCCATAGCCATCACGGCATGGCCACGGTAGTCGTGGCCATAGAACACACCACGCGTCCCGGCCATGGCTTGCAACACCGGATCGTCTGGGCGCAACTCGGACAACTGAAATACCGACACTTCTTCGTTGCGGTGGCGCAAGGGGTTGAGGGTGCGCACCTCATCGCCGTGGCGGCTGAACAAAGTGGATTCGGCAGTCTCGCGGGGTGTGGGCCAAGCCTGTAATTTGGGATATAGGGTGGTGCGCACATCACTGACCAGCCATACCGCCCCCGTAGGCTCGGTGCCTTCAAACACTGGCACGATGACGCTAAAAAACGGAAAGGCAAAAAAGCCATCGCGGCGTGGCTCTACCACTGTGACTACAGCTTGGGCCAGAGCGTCTTGCAAGGCGTGCATTTCTGGCTCAGGCAGTTGGCCTGTGCTGCTGCCATTGGGGGTGAGCAGCAATTGGCCGTGCCGATTGAGAAGATACACCGCCGTGTATTTGGCCCGCTCTTGCAAAATGCGCAGGCGCTCTTGCATCCGTTGGGTAAGAACGATGGCCTCAGGCACCTGCAACCATTGTGCTGCCGACAGCGAAAACAAGCTGTCATCGGCCAGCGTGCTGGCATCAATCAGCCGCTGCTCGCGCCAATCGAGCACGCTTTGGGTTTGCAACGAGTTGATGGCATGGAGCTCACGTTCAATTTGGTGCCGGGTATGCTCTGCACGCGTTTGGTACACCTGAGTCAGCCACCACAAAATCCCACCCAACGCCAGCAAGCCGGCCACCAGCAGCCACCGCCCAGCCCATGCACGGGCATTGCGCCATAAAGCAGCCGAAAACAGAGGCATGTTGAGGTAGATCGAACACTAAGAAAATACGGGGCGACACGGGTGACCGTACCGCAGCATGTTGCACCAACAGGCCCTAGGCTGCGCTATGGTAGCAAACCAGTGCATTATTGGGCTTGGTGTACTTATTGTCCCTAGTGCAAAACCTGAGTTTTGGCCTTTTTTGTTTGCCTGATGCAAGGAGTTTTCTTGTGCCCATGTCACGCCGTACCGCCACTGCCTTGTTGGCGGCCCAGTCTGGGGCTGCACTGCTGGGCTTGCCTGCTCCCGCACAGGCACAGGCACAAGCCCGGAATCGACGCAGCGTAGTCATTGGCCTATCGCTGGAGCCCAACAGCCTAGACCCCACCTCGGCACCATCGGCCTCGATTGGTGAGGTCGTGCATTACAACGTGCTAGAGGGCCTGACGCGCATTGATGAGAGCGGCTCGGTATCGCCCCTGCTGGCCCAGTCTTGGAGCCGCAGCAGTGATGGCAAAACCTACACCTTTCGGCTGCTACAGGGGGTGCGCTTTCATGATGATGCACCGTTTGATGCTTCAACAGTGCGCTTTTCGTTGGAGCGCGGCCAAGCCCCTGACTCCAACAACAAGGCCAAGCGTACCTTGTTCCACAACATTGCCGAGATTGCCACCCCCGACGCCTACACGGTGGTCATCACCTTGCACTACCCAGATAGCAACTTTTTGTTTCGCTTGGGAGAAAACACCGCCGTGATGTTGCACCCAGCCAGCGCAGCCCAGGCCAGTAGTTATCCGATTGGTACAGGCCCCTACCGCTTTGACCACTGGAAAAAAGGCCACAGCATCACACTGCGCAAGTTTGCCAGCTATCGTCAGGCCAAGCAGGTGGCGCTGGAGCAGGCCATCTTCCGATTTGTTGGCGACCCCGCCGAACAAGCCGCTGCGGTGCTTGCTGATGAGATTGACATGCTGTTCAATATTGCAACGCAAAACGTGCAGCAGTTTCAGGTCAACAACCGCTACCAAGTGGTGATTGGTGCCTCCAACGGCAAGGGCATGTTGGCCATGAACCACCGGCGCAAGCCCTTGGACGATGTGCGCGTGCGCCGCGCTATCACCCATGCCATCGACCGTGAGGCCTTTATCCAGCGTATGCTCGATGGCCGGGGCCGGGTGATTGGCAGCCACTTTGCGCCGTCAGAACCCGGTTATGTGCATTTGGCGGGCATGTACCCCTATGACCCCGCACGGGCGCGGGCCTTGCTCAAGGAAGCGGGGGTGAAAACCCCACTCACACTGACCTTGACGCTACCGCCCACCCCCTATGCGCGCAGTGACCGCTCGATGCTGGTAGAAAACTTGTCGCAGATTGGCATTGAACTCAAGCCCGAACTGGTGACGTGGCCAGAATGGCTGGAAGGCCCGTTCAAAGGCCACTTTGACCTGACCATGATTAACCATGTCGAGCCGCTGGACTACGCCATTTATGCCGATCCAAATTACTATTTTGGCTACGACAGCCCCGCCTTTCGCGAGCTGATGGCCCGCCATGCCGCGTGCGAAAACCCGCGTGAGCGCCAAATGCTGTTTGCCCAGCTCCAGCGCCATCTGGCCCAAGATGCCGTCAATGCGTGGATTTTTGCCTCGCAAATTACGGCGGTGGTGCGCAAGGGGCTCAAGGGCTGGTGGATGAACTACCCCATTTTTGCCCACGATATTGCTGCCATGCGCTGGGCCTGAGCCTTTTGCTCAGACCCAGCGGCGGCGCAGACTCAAGCGCCAGTGCCTCGGGTGGCTGCCACATGGGCTGCATTGGCCGCTGCCAGTGCCGTCATGTTGACCACGCGGCGCACGGTGGACGAGGGCGTGAGCACATGGGCCGAGGCCGCAGCGCCCAGCAGCACTGGGCCAATGGTGGTGCCGTGGCCGCTGGTGCTCTTGAGCACATTGAACAAGATGTTAGCGGCATCCAAATTGGGGCAAATGAGCACATTGGCTGCACCGCTGAGGGTGGTTTCGGGCAGCATGGTGCGGCGCATGGCATCCGACAGGGCGGCGTCGCCGTGCAGTTCGCCATCGCACTCAATATGCGGCGACGATTGCACAAACAGATCACGCGCTTGGCGCATTTTGCGTGCCGAGCCACGGCCTGAGGAGCCATAGTTCGAGTGCGACAAAAAGGCCACCTTGGGCGGCAAGCCAAAGCGTTGCACTTCTTCGGCAGCCATCAGGGCGATGTCGGCCAGTTCTTCGGCGCTGGGGTCTTCGTTGATGTAGGTATCGGCAATGAACAGGGTGTGCTGCTCTAGCATCAGGGCATTGACGGTGGCCAAGGTGGGGGTGTCGGGGGCCAGCCCAATCACATCGCGGATATGGTCGAGGTGGCTATCGAACTTGCCTACCAGCCCGCACAGCATGGCGTCGGCATCGCCCAAATGCACCATCAGTGCAGCGATCAGGGTGTTGGAGCGGCGCACAATGCCTTTGGCGGCCTCAGGCGTCACGCCCCGGCGGCCCATCAGGCGGGCATAGGTTTCCCAGTAACGGCGAAAGCGTGGATCGTCTTCGGGGTCGCAGATTTCGACATCTTTGCCCGGTTGCAGGCGCAGGCCCGATTTTTCAATACGGGCAGTAATCACCGCTGGGCGGCCAATCAAAATGGGGCGGGCCAAGCCGTCGTCTACGGCCACTTGGGCAGCGCGCAGCACGCGCTCGTCTTCGCCTTCGGCATAAGCGACGCGGCTGTGTGCCAGCTTGGCAGCATGGAACACCGGGCGCATGAACATGCCCGTTTGGTACACAAAGCGGGTCAGGCTTTCGCGGTAGGCCTCAATGTCGGCAATGGGGCGGGTGGCGACGCCCGATTCAGCGGCTGCTTGGGCTACGGCGGGAGCAATGCGCAAAATCAGGCGCGCATCAAAGGGGGTGGGGATCAGGTAGTCTGGGCCAAAGTGCAAATCTTTACCGGCATAGGCGGCGGCCACTTCGTCACTCGGCTCGGCCTTGGCCAAATCGGCAATCTGGCGCACGCAAGCCAGCTTCATGGCTTCGGTGATTTTGGTGGCACCACAGTCCAAAGCACCCCGGAAAATGTACGGGAAGCACAGAACGTTGTTGACTTGGTTGGGGTAGTCAGAGCGGCCTGTGGCAATGATGCAGTCGGGGCGCGCTGCCTTGGCCAGTTCGGGGCGGATTTCTGGCTCTGGGTTGGCCAGCGCCAAAATGATGGGCTGGTTGGCCATCGTCTTGACCATCTCGACGGTCATCACGCCGGGGGCCGAGCAGCCCAAAAATACATCAGCCCCATTCACGGCATCGGCCAGCGTGCGGGCGCTGGTGGTGCGGCAGTAGGTTTGCTTGGACACATCGAGTTTGCCCGCCTTGGCATCGTCGCGCTCGGTTTGGATGACGCCCTTGGAGTCACAAACGAGGATGTTTTCGACCTTCACGCCCAAGCCGACCATCACGCCCAAACAGGCAATGGCGGCAGCACCGGCACCAGAGACAGCCAAACGCACTTGGCCGATATCTTTGCCCACCAGTTCTAGGCCATTGAGCAATGCGGCGGAGGAGATGATGGCGGTGCCATGCTGGTCATCGTGGAACACCGGAATGTTCATGCGCTTGGACAGTTCGCGCTCGATGTAAAAGCACTCAGGGGCTTTGATGTCTTCGAGGTTGATGCCGCCTAGGGTTGGCTCCAAGGCCGCGATGATGTCGATGAGCTTGTCGGGGTCGTTTTCGGCCAGTTCGATGTCAAACACATCCACGCCGCCAAACTTTTTGAACAGGCAGCCCTTGCCCTCCATCACTGGTTTGCTGGCCAGTGGGCCAATGTTGCCCAAGCCCAGCACCGCCGTACCGTTGGTGACGACGCCGACCAGATTGCCGCGCGAGGTGTATTCGTGCGCCAGATTGGGGTCAGCCTCAATATCCAAGCAAGGGTAGGCCACGCCGGGGGAGTAAGCCAAAGACAAATCGCGCTGGTTGGACAGCGGTTTGGTCGGGGTGACGGAAATTTTGCCCCGGCTAGGATTGCGGTGGTATTCGAGCGCGGCTTCGCGCAGGGCTTGTTCAGCGGTAGAGAGTGTTTGGGTCATACAAAGAATTTCCGAGCAGTTGGCAGAATGAGCTTACCCGATGCGGATGTCTTCTGCCCAGCGACCCCACATACTGGGCGGTGCTGACACGGCTTTGTTGGCCCCACAGTGGCGCGGCAGCGGTCTTTGCTTTAGCCGCCTAACATATTGATATATATGATATTGAAGCTATTAAACTGGTAGCAAAATAAATTCGGCGCTATAGTGGCTTGCACTGCTGCCGCAGCTTCTGTATTGCGCAAGGAGACACCCAATGAGCTCAAAAGAAAACGCCGCCACCTACCAGTTGCTAGAACGCCTAGAGCGCCGTTATGCCCTGCGTGTGCTTTGGGCCTTGCGCGACGGCCATCCGCAAACCTTTCGGCTATTGCAAGACAGCGTGGGCGGTATCACACCCAACACGCTCAATACGCGCATCAAAGAGCTGCGCGAGGCTGGTTTTTTAGACCACGGCAGCGAGGGTTACACCGTGACGGCATCCGGGCTGGATTTGCTCAAACGCCTGCATGACCTACAAGCCTTTGCCAGCCGCTGGGTAGCTGCCCGCGCCAAGAAATAAAGGCCTGTTTCGGCTACATTGTGCAGCTTTCCCCTCACACAAGGATAGTTATGGCATTTACCACCACCGCATCGGGCCTGCAATACGAAGACACCGTCGTGGGCGAAGGCGCTGAAGCCACCCGTGGCCAGCAAGTGACCGTGCATTACACCGGCTGGCTCTACCAAGACGGCCAACAAGGTGCCAAGTTTGACTCTAGCCACGACCGCAAAGACCCCTTCGTCTTTGGCTTGGGCGCTGGCATGGTCATCAAGGGCTGGGACGAAGGCGTGCAAGGCATGAAGATTGGCGGCCAGCGCACCCTGATTATTCCGGCGGCCTTGGGCTATGGTGCACGTGGTGCCGGTGGCGTCATTCCACCCAATGCCACGCTCAAGTTTGATGTCGAACTGCTCAAGGTAGGCCGCTGATCTTGGGGTTAGGCCGGGCTGGGCGTGTCCACCGACTCACCAGCACGGCCATCAGCAAGCCCGCAGGCACACCAAACACCCCGGCAGAAATGGGCTGAATGCCCCACCACAGGCCATCATCGCTGCGGAGCAGGGCTGGCAGTACCGCACGCACCACAGCCACATTGCTGAGCATGTAGTACCCCGCCACCCCTAGGCCAGACAACATACCCGCCACTGCGCCTTGGCGCGTGGTACCGGGCCAAAAAATACCCAGCACCATCACCGGCACAAACGCCGAGGCCGCCAAAGAAAACGAGGCCGTGACCAGCGGCAAAATGTCCGATGGCTTGAGCGCCGCCACAAAGGCCGCCGCCAGCGCCACCGCCAGCAAAATAAACTTAGTCAAAATCACCCGCTGCTCAGGTGAGGCTGCTTGATTGGGGTCAGCCACATACAAATCGCGCACCAGTGCGTTGCTAATCGTCAGCAGCAGGCCATCGGCGGTGGACAGCGCTGCCGCCAGCCCACCAGCGGCCACCAGCCCTGAGACCACATAGGGCAGCCCACCCAGCTCTGGCGTGGCCAGCATAATCAGATCGGCACCGAGGCGGATTTCGCCAAACTGCAAGATGCCATCGCCATTCACATCTTCTACCGACAGCAGCGAAGCATCTACCCGCGACCACTGGGCTATCCAATGGGGCAAAGCATCAAACGGGCTGCCCACCAAGTTGTGCATCACCTCAAATTTGACCAGTGCCGCTACCGCTGGCGCACTCAGGTACAAAATGGCGATAAAAAACAACGACCAAGCCACCGAAGAGCGCGCCCCGGCTACCGAAGGGGCGGTGTAGTAGCGGGTGAGCAGATGCGGCAAGCCCGCCGTGCCCACCATCAGGCAAAACATCAAGGCCAAAAAATTGCGCCGACTGTCGTGGTAATCGGCTTGCTCTTGGGGCGTGCCGTCTGGGTTGCCTGCATAGGCTTGGCTGTGGCGTGGCAAGCCGCCTAAGGGCTGGGCGCGGGCGTAGTTGTCACGCATTTCTTGACGCCAGCGCTCGCGGGCCGTGGCCGCATCGTGCGGCAAAGCGGCCAGCTCGCGGCTGGCAGCCACAATCAGCCCGACATCGGCATTTTGTTCCCGCAGGTGGTGGATGTGCTCCTGCATCATTTGGCGTTGCTGCTCCAGCGCACTCTCTACATCTTCAAGGCGCACTTGCAATTCTTGGGCGCGGCGCAAATAGGCGGCAATCACCTCTTGCTCGGCTGGAGAATCCAACAATTGCTGCTCTAGCTCGGCAATTTTGCCCAACTGTTGGCCATACACCAGCGGGGCCAAGGGATTGCCCAATTGCTTGTAGGCCAGCCAAGACACCGGAATCATGAACGCCAGCAAAATCACCACATACTGCGCCACTTGCGTCCAAGTAATGGCGCGCATGCCACCCAAAAAAGAACACAGCAACATGCCCCCCAGCCCCAGCATGATGCCGATTTCAAACTGCACCCCGGTCAGGCGCGAGGCAATCAAGCCGACGCCGTAGATTTGCGCCACCAGATAGGTCAATGAGCACACCACTGCTGCCAGCGCCGCAATGACACGCGGCCAATGGCCGCCAAAGCGCACCTGAAAAAACTCCGGCACCGTGTAAAGCTCCATTGCCCGCAAATGCGGTGCAATCAGCAGCGCCACCAAGCAAAAGCCCCCCGTCCAGCCCAGCAGATAGGCCAGCCCACCGCCTTGCCCCGGCGTGCCCGCAAAACCCTGCAAATACAGTGCCCCCGACAGGCTGATAAACGAGGCGGCGCTCATCCAATCGGCAGCAGTGGCCATGCCGTTGTAAAACGGCGGAATGCGTCGCCCGGCCACGTAATACTCTTCAGGGTCTGCGGTGCGGCTATACACACCGATGGCCGCATAGACCATCACCGTCAAAAAAAGAAAAATCGGGCCAATCCATTGCCGCGATAGGCCATGCTGCTCGGCCCAGGCCATGAGGCCCACAAAGCCCAGCACCCCCAGCACATACAGGGCCAGTTTGCGATGCAGACGGTACAAATAGGCCCGTTCGGCGCTAGGGTTGTGTTCAGCCATGCGGGGAGTGTTCCCGAACGCTAGGGGGTGTGGTGGGCAGGGGATGGCGGTCGATATAGCGCATCACCACGGCATAGGCCAGCACGATGGCCAAAAATACCAACACCACCCCTTGCGAGGCCAGCCAGTAGCCTAGCGGCCAGCCTAAAACCTCAATGGTTTGTAAATCGCGGGCAAAAAAACCAACGCCAAAAGCGGCCAGCACCCACAGCAATAACAACACCGCCTGCAAAAGCAGGCGGCGGCGGTCAGGCTTGGGCAAGACCACCGGCGGCAAAGCCGGTGGCGCACCGCTGGCAGACGTGGCGGCGTGGATACGGGTCACCACGCACGCAGGTTTAACCTGCCAGTTGTTGCCAAGTGGCGATCACGCTGTCGGGGTTGAGCGAGATCGACAAAATGCCTTGGTCGGCCAACCACTGCGCAAAGTCGGGGTGGTCGGAGGGGCCTTGGCCGCAGATGCCCACATACTTGCCTTGGGCCAAGCAGGCCTGAATGGCGCGTTCGAGCAGCTTTTTGACCGCTGGGTCGCGCTCGTCAAAGTCGTGCGCCAGCAGCTCTAGGCCCGAATCGCGATCCAAGCCCAAGGTGAGCTGGGTCAGGTCGTTAGAGCCAATCGAGAAGCCATCAAAATACTCCAAGAACTCTTCGGCCAAGATGGCGTTGGAGGGCACCTCGCACATCATGATGAGCTTGAGTTCGTTTTCGCCGCGCTTCAGGCCATGTGCTGCCAGCAGTTGCGTGACACGGTCGGCTTGCTTGAGGGTACGCACAAACGGCACCATCACCTGCACATTGGTCAGGCCCATGTCGTTGCGCACGCGCTTGAGGGCTTCGCACTCCATGGCAAAAGCCTCGCCAAAGTCTTCACTGATGTAGCGTGCAGCACCTCGGAAGCCCAGCATCGGGTTTTCTTCTTCCGGCTCGTAGCGGCTGCCACCAATCAGCTTGCGGTACTCGTTGCTCTTGAAGTCGGACAAACGCACAATAACGGGCTTGGGCCAGAAAGCCGCCGCAATGGTAGCCACGCCTTCGGTTACCTTATCCACATAAAAGGCGCGTGGCGAGGCATGACCACGTGCCACCGACTCCACTGCCTTTTTCAGGTCGGCATCTACAGCAGGGTAGTCCAAAATGGCTTTGGGATGCACGCCAATGTTGTTGTTGATGATGAACTCTAGCCGCGCCAAGCCCACGCCCTCGTTGGGTAGTTGGCAGAAGTCAAAGGCCAGTTGCGGGTTGCCCACGTTCATCATGATTTTGGTCTTGATGGGGGGCATAGCACCGCGCTGCACTTCAGTGATTTCGGTTTCTAGCAGGCCATCGTAGATATGGCCGGTGTCGCCCTCGGCGCAGCTGACCGTGACGAGCGTGCCATCAAGCAGCTTGTCGGTGGCATTGCCGCAACCGACCACGGCAGGAATACCCAACTCACGCGCAATGATGGCGGCGTGGCAGGTGCGGCCACCACGGTTGGTAACGATGGCGCTGGCGCGCTTCATCACGGGTTCCCAGTTGGGGTCGGTCATGTCGGTGACTAGCACGTCGCCGGGCTGCACCTTGTCCATCTCAGAAATGTGGTGAACCAAGCGCACCGGGCCGGTACCAATTTTTTGCCCAATAGCGCGGCCTTCGGCCAGCACGGTGCTGGTGCCCTTGAGCTTGTAGCGCAGTTCAGCTTGGCCCTTGGATTGGCTTTTCACGGTTTCGGGGCGCGCTTGCAAAATGTAGAGCTGGCCGTCGGTGCCATCTTTGCCCCACTCAATATCCATCGGGCGGCCATAGTGCTGCTCAATCACCAACGCATAGTGGGCCAGTTGCTCCACATCGGCATCGGTGAGCGAGTAGCGGTTGCGCAGCTCGGCAGGCACGTCCACGGTTTTGATGAGCTTGCCGCTGCTGGCTTTTTCTTCCGCTGTAGCAAACACCATTTGGATCAGCTTGCTGCCCAAGTTGCGGCGAATCACGGCCTTGTTGCCCGCCTTGAGCATCGGCTTGTGGACGTAAAACTCGTCGGGATTGACGGCACCTTGCACCACGGTTTCACCCAAGCCGTAGCTGGAGGTGATAAACACCACGTCTTCAAAGCCCGATTCGGTGTCGATGGTGAACATGACACCCGCAGCCCCCAAATCGGAGCGCACCATGCGTTGCACCCCTGCCGACAAGGCCACCACATCATGGGCAAAGCCCTTGTGGACGCGGTAGCTGATGGCGCGGTCGTTGTACAACGAGGCAAACACCTCTTTCATCTTGTGCAGTACGTCTTCAACGCCCACCACGTTCAAGAAGGTTTCTTGCTGACCGGCAAACGAGGCATCGGGCAAGTCTTCGGCGGTGGCCGACGAGCGCACGGCAAAGCTGGCTTGCGGGTTGCCAGCCGAGAGCTGGGCAAACTCGGCGCGCACAGCGGCTTCTAAATCAGCCGGGAAGGGGTGGTTTTCTACCCAGCCACGAATCTCGGCACCGGCAGCGGCCAAGGCGCGTACGTCTTCGACGTCGAGCGCGGCCAGCTTGGCACTGATTTTGTCGGCCAAGCCTTCAAAGGCCAAAAATTCGCGGAAGGCATGGGCGGTGGTGGCAAAGCCGGTTGGCACGCGCACGCCCTGGGGCAGTTGCGAGATCATTTCGCCCAGGCTGGCATTTTTGCCACCGACCGATTCGACATCGGTCATTCTCAGGTTTTCAAACGGTACCACCAAGGCAGTAGGGCTGAAAAGTGCAGACATAGGAGTGCTCCAGAAGTTAAAACCGGCTCAATGTCACCGCCCGCGCAGCGCAGCGGGCGAGGCAATGCCCCAAGCAGGAAAGCAGCTTTGTCGTTGTTGTTATGGGCCGCTGCCCATGCTAGGCGCAGAATTTGGATAATTCCGCGATTGTAGGCCCCTACTCTGGAAAAATGTTATGCACACACGCACCGTATTTTTTGTCTCTGATGGCACTGGTATCACCGCTGAAACCTTTGGCAATGCCATCTTGGCGCAATTTGAGATGGTGCCGCGCCGCGTGCGCCTGCCTTTTGTCGATACCGTGGACAAAGCACACCAAGCTGTGCGCCAAATCAACCACACTGGCGATATTGAGGGCAAGCGCCCCATCGTCTTTACCACGTTGGTCAATATGGACGTGCTCAAAATCCTGCAAGAAACCTGCAAAGGCATGTTGCTGGACATGTTTGGCACCTTTGTGCATCCGCTAGAAGATGAGCTGGGCATCAAGTCGCACCACCGCGTGGGGCGCTTTTCTGACATCAGCAAGAGCAAGGAATACCACAGCCGCATTGAAGCCATCAACTTCAGTTTGGCCCATGATGATGGTCAAAGCAACCGCGATCTGGCCGGGGCCGATGTGATTTTGGTGGGCGTCAGCCGCAGCGGCAAAACCCCTACCAGCCTGTATCTGGCCATGCAGCACGGTCTCAAAGCTGCTAACTACCCGCTGATCCCTGAAGATTTTGACCGCCGCCAACTGCCCCCGGCGCTGGTGCCACACCGCAAAAAGATTTTTGGCCTGTCGATCAGTGCCGAGCGGCTGTCAGAAATCCGCAGCGAGCGCCGCCCCGACTCGCGCTATGCCAGCTTGCAAAACTGCCGCCACGAAGTGGCCGAGGCCGAATCGATGATGCGCCGCTCAGGCATCCGCTGGTTGTCCACCACCACCAAATCCATCGAAGAGATTGCCACCACCATCTTGCAAGAACTGCAACCGGATCGCTTGGTGTACTGAGCATGGCTGCCTTGCACATTGCGGTGATGGGGGCTGGGGCCGTGGGTTGCTATTACGGTGCCCTGCTGGCCCGCGCAGGCCATACCGTCACGCTGATTGCCCGGCCTGCCCATGTACAGGCCATGGAGCAGCAACAAGGGCTGTGGCTAGAAAGCGCCGCCTTTACCGGGCGGGTGCCGGTGCGCGCTGCCACCGAGGCCAGCGCGGTAAAACGTGCGCAGTTTGTGCTGTTCTGCACCAAATCGACCGATACCGAAAGTGCCGGGCAAGACATGGCCCCCCATTTGGCTCCCGGTGCCGTGGTTTGGAGCTTGCAAAATGGCGTAGACAACGCCCAGCGGCTGGCGCAGGTGCTAGGGCAGCCGGTGGTGCCCGTGGTGGTGTATGTGGCCGCTGCCATGGCCGCACCGGGCCATGTGCGCCACTTGGGGCGCGGTGAGCTCCTGGTGGGGCCACACCCCGGCCATGCCCCGCTGTTGGCGGCGCTAGCCCATGCTGGGGTGGCGGTGCAAGAGTCCAACGATGTGCGCCAAGCCCTGTGGGCCAAACTGGTGCTCAACTGCGTGTACAACCCGCTGTCTGCCATTACCGATCTGAGTTATGGCCCACTGCTGGCCAGTGCCGGGGTGGAGCAGGTGGTGCGCAACATCGTGCAAGAATGCCTGAGCGTAGCCTGCGCCAGCGGCATCACCCTGCCCGCCGATACGCTGGACAAGGTGTTGCAACTGGCGGCCACCATGCCGCAGCAAAAATCCTCTACGGCCCAAGACTTGGCCCGTGGCAAGCGCAGCGAGATTGACCACCTCAATGGCTTCATTGTGCAAGAGGGGGTGCGGCTGGGCATCCTTACCCCGGTAAACCAGTTGTTGTACACGTTGGTACGCTTGAAAGAGCAGTTTCCAACCGCCGCCACCCAGTGGCCTACCTAAACACCGCTGCCGCATTGGCCAGTTGTTCAGCCTGTTCGTGTAAGCGGCAGGCTGCCGCGTGTGATTGTTCGGCCAAGGCGGCATTGTGTTGTGTGGCATCGTCCAACTGACCAATGGCGTTGTTGATTTGGCTGATTCCACTGGATTCATCGTCAATCGCGTGGTTGATGCTTTCAATCACAGCGCTGACTCTTTCGGCACTCACGACGAGTTCATTGATGGTGGTGCCCGCTGCTTGCACCAAGCGCATACCGCTATCTACTTTGCCCACACTCACGTTGATCAACGTTTTTATCTCTTGGGCCGCCTGTGCGCTGCGTTGGGCTAGGCTACGTACTTCAGCGGCGACTACAGCAAACCCGCGCCCTTGCTCACCGGCACGTGCGGCCTCGACGGCGGCGTTGAGTGCCAAAATGTTAGTTTGAAAAGCAATGCCGTCAATCACACCGATGATGTCGTTGATTCTTTGGCTGCTTTGGTTGATTTCACCCATCGTGCTCACCACTTGGCCCACTACTTCGCCGCCACGCTGTGCGGCCTGTGCGTTGGCTACTGCCAGCAGTTTGGCTTGGTTAGAAGCGTCGTCAATGCTTTGCACGGAAGTGGCGAACTCTGCTACTTTGGCTGCTGTTTGTTCAAGATGGTGGGCGGTGCTGACCGTGCGCGTGCTCAGGTCTTGGTTGCCATTACTGATTTCTGTGCTGATATTGCGAATCTGGTCTACCGATTGATGAATGACGGTCAGGGCTTGTTGCATCCGTTGGAGCATGCTTTGCAGCGTTTGGCCCAATGGCGTAGTTGGCGCAGCAACACCTTGGTTTTTCAAAGCCAGCCCGTCGGGCTGGTTGACAGCTTGTACCATTGCCTGCAACTCAGCGCCCTCACGCGCAGCTTGCACCAGACCGTGTACCAGCATCACCTCCAGCGCAGTTTGAATTAAGACATAGGTGGCGTGCAAAACGATGCGCCCCAAGTCGGGTTCAGACAAGCAATAAAAGCCAAACCCAGCGGCTAACAAGCGATCAAACAACACATGGTGTACGGCAAATAGTGCCGCACCCAACACAATAGGCCGCCAATCTAAGTACACAATGGTCAAGGCCAAGGTGACAAAGACACCAAAATGGTATTCAACCACGCCCTGCGAGAGTTGGATGTGCAAAATGACCAAGCCTGCCAGGCAGGTGGTCAAAATCAGGCGTGACGCGATAGTTCCGGGTGCGCTGAAGTAGGTGGCTGCTGCGACCAGCATCAGCACAATGGCCGTTGCCCATGCCAGCGTAGCCTGCACAAATTGAAACCCTAATGCAATCGCAGCTAGAGCGCTCAATACGATGGAGAACAACAACACCTTGTCACCCAGCAAAGCCCGCTGGTTGACCGCTGAAACACCATTGGCTTGAAAGATCATCATGTTACTTTCGGATCCGTGGAACGAACCAGACCGATGTGGCCTGTTTCTGAAACCGTTCATCGTAACAATCGTAACAAATGAAAAATGTACGACGGGGGCCTGTATCTGCTGGAGTGATTTAATCAGCAGTAAATATAGGCCCCCCTGGCATCAGTCTGCCGCCAAAAAGTCGCGCCCAATACCGACACCAATGTCGTTGATGCGCTCCAAAATTTGTGTCAGGTAGGCGTGTAAGCCGGTGTCCAAAATCTCATCGATACGGCCATATTGCAAATCGGCCAGCAAGCGGCCCACCAAGCGCTGGGTTTCTTGCGATTGGCTATTGGCTACCCGGTCTAAGTTTTGCCGCACCTTGAGCATGCAAGCCAGCAGGGAGCGGGGCATGGATGGGTTCAGGATCAAAAGCTCTGCTACGCGCTCTGGCCGAATCACATCGCGATAGACCTTGCGGTAAATCTCAAAGGCCGAAAAGCTCCCTAGCAAGGCGCTCCAGTGGTAGAAGTCGTACTCTTGGTCGCGGCCATTTTCGGTGCCGTGAAACTCACTGTCCAAGGCATGAAACTTGGCATCAAGCAAGCGCGCGGTGTTGTCGGCACGCTCCAAAAAGGTGCCTAGGCGCAGAAAGTGCAGCGATTCATCGGCCAGCATGGTGCCCAGCGTGACGCCACGCGAGAGGTGGGAGCGAAAGCGCACCCACTCAAAAAACTGCCCCGGATCGGCCTCCAATTGGCCGCTGCGCAGCAGCCGGTTCACTTCCAGCCAAGTCTGGTTTTGCATTTCCCAGGCTTCGGTGGTCAGGGAGCCGCGCACAGCACGGGCGTTTTCACGCGCGGCCCGCAGGCAAGACAGAATGGAGGCGGGATTGCTCTCGTCGGCCACCATGAATTGCAACACATTGCGGGCAGTGATTTCGCCATGCTTGGCTTGGTAGTCCGGGATCAGCTCACTGATGGACAGCATGCCCTGCCAGTTGGTTTGTGCCACGGCAGCCGATTGCGGCAGCAGCGAGGTCTCGTAGCCCACATTGAGCATACGGGCGGTATTCTCGGCCCGCTCCATGTAGCGGGACATCCAGAAAAGGTGGTCAGCGGTTCGGCACAACATCCATACTCCTCTCAAACTTCCATGATCCAGGTGTCTTTGGTGCCACCCCCTTGCGAGGAGTTGACCACCAGCGAGCCTTCTTTGAGGGCTACCCGTGTGAGGCCGCCGGGCACCATCTGCACCGTTTTGCCACTGAGCACAAACGGGCGCAGGTCAATGTGGCGCGGCGCAATGCCTTGCTCTACAAAAGTGGGGCAGCTCGATAGACTCAGTGTGGGCTGGGCGATATAGCCAGCGGGGTTGGCGCGCAGCACTTGGGCAAACTCGGCAATCTCGGCCTGTGTGGCAGTGGGGCCAATCAGCATGCCGTAGCCGCCAGCGCCATGCACTTCTTTCACTACCAAGTCTTTGAGGTTAGCCAGCACATATTGCAGGTCTTCGGGCTTGCGGCACATCCAAGTCGGAACGTTGTTCAGGATGGGTTTTTCCCCCAGATAGAACTCGATCATCTTGGGCACATAAGGGTAGATGGATTTATCGTCGGCCACCCCAGTGCCCACGGCATTGCAGATGCTGACATGGCCCGCGCGGTAGGCGTCCATCAGGCCAGCACAACCCAAGGCCGAATCGGCGCGGAACACGGCGGGATCGAGGAAGTCATCATCGACACGGCGGTAAATCACATCTACCCGCTCTGGCCCCTGCGTGGTGCGCTTGTAGACAAAGCCATCGCGCACAAACAGGTCTTGGCCTTGCACCAGTTCCACACCCATTTGCTGTGCCAAAAAGGCGTGCTCAAAGTAGGCACTGTTGTACATACCGGGCGTGAGCACCACCACGTTGGGGTCAGAAGCGCCGGTGGGGGCGCTGGCGCGCAGGGTTTCGAGCAGCAAGTCGGGGTAATGCGCCACCGGGGCGATGCGGTTTTGGCTAAACAGCTCCGGGAACAAGCGCATCATCATCTTGCGGTTTTCCAGCATATAGCTGACGCCGCTGGGCACGCGCAGGTTGTCTTCGAGCACGTAGTATTGGCCGTTACCGGCACTGTCGGGGGCGCGCACAATATCGACGCCGCTGATGTGCGAGTACACGTTGTTCGGTACATTCACCCCCATCATTTCGGGGCGGAACTGGGCGTTATTTACCACCTGCTCGCGAGGAATGATGCCCGCCTTGAGAATTTCTTGATCGTGGTAAACGTCGTGGATAAAGCGGTTGAGCGCCGTGACCCGCTGCACCAGCCCCTTTTGCATTTGGCTCCACTCTTGTGCCGGAATGATGCGCGGAATCAGGTCAAACGGAATCAGCCGTTCGGTGCCAGCGCCGTCTTCGTCTTTGGCACCATACACCGCAAAGGTGATGCCCACGCGGCGGAAGATCATTTCTGCCTCTTCACGGCGCGCACGCATGGCGGCCTCGGTTTGCCGCTCTAGCCATTGGGCGTAGGCAGCGTAACCAGATCGCACATTGGTGCCACACCGCAAACCCTGTTGTTGCACCTGCCCGCCCCCGTGTGGCAAAGGGGGAAGCGTGGCATACATCTCGTCGAATTTCAGCATGGTGTTTTCTCCTGCCGTGGCTTTAAGCAAGGACTGGGCCAGCTTAGGACGGCCACGCGCTGGCGCAGCTTTTGCTTAAGGTTGCTTTAGAACGCGCACCTGGGGTGCATCCGCCCAAACCACTTCCCCTTTTGCTCTTATGTCTATACACGCCGCTCTGCACCATGTTACCCACTACCAGTACGACCGTCCGATCCATCTGGGGCCACAACTTGTCCGCCTGCGGCCCGCGCCGCATTGCCGTAGCAAGGTGGTGTCGTATTCGCTGCGCGTAGAGCCTGCGCAGCACTTTATTAACTGGCAGCAAGACCCGTTTGCCAACTACCAAGCGCGGTTTGTTTTTCCTGAAAAAACCACCGAGTTCAAAGTGACGGTAGATTTGGTGGTGGAGATGGCGGTCTATAACCCGTTTGACTTCTTTTTGGAGCCAGAGGCCGAGCAGTTCCCGTTTGGCTACGACAGCGCCACCACTGAGGAGTTGGCCCCCTATTTGGCGACTGAGCCGATCACGCCCCAGTTCAAGGCCTATCTGGAGCAGGTGGATGTCACGCCCCGGCGCACGATAGATTTTTTGGTGGATTTGAACACCGGCCTGCAACGCGATATTGGCTACCTGATTCGGCTAGAACCGGGTGTGCAAACCCCCGAAGAAACACTCACCAAACGCTCCGGCTCTTGCCGCGATAGCGCTTGGTTGATGGTGCAACTGCTGCGCCACTTGGGGTTGGCGGCGCGCTTTGCCTCAGGCTACCTGATTCAGCTCAAGCCCGACGTTAAATCGCTCGATGGCCCCAGCGGCGCTGAAGTGGACTTTACCGATCTGCACGCTTGGTGCGAGGTCTATTTGCCCGGTGCGGGCTGGATTGGCCTAGACCCCACTTCGGGCTTGCTGGCGGGCGAAGGCCATATTCCGCTGGCCTGCACGCCGCGCCCTTCGGGGGCGGCACCGATTGAGGGCGGTCTGGACGAGTGCGAGGTCAAGTTCCACCATGCGATGGAACTGACGCGCATTTATGAGTCGCCGCGTGTCACCAAGCCCTACAGCGAAGAGCAATGGAGCGAGGTGCTGGCGCTGGGCGATCAGGTCGATCAGGTACTGGGTGCCGGTGATGTGCGCCTGACGATGGGCGGCGAGCCCACTTTTGTGTCTGTTCACGACCGCGATGCACCAGAATGGAACACCGATGCCCTTGGCCCGACCAAACGTGGCTACGCCACCGAGTTGGTGCATAAACTGCGCACCGAATATGGGCAAGGCGGCTTTCTGCACTTTGGTCAAGGCAAGTGGTACCCCGGTGAACAGTTACCGCGCTGGGCGTTATCCATTTATTGGCGGGCGGATGGGGAGCCCATCTGGCACAACCCGGCGCTGTTTGCTGATGAGCGCCAAAGCCAGCACTACACCAGTGCCGATGCCAGCCGCTTTATCCACACCTTGACGGGCAAGTTGGGGCTAGACAAGCAGTGCGTCACCCCCGGCTATGAAGACACTTGGTATTACCTGTGGCGCGAGCGCCGTTTGCCTATCAACGTTGATCCTTTTGACTCGCGGCTTGACGATGAGATGGAGCGGATGCGGCTGCGCCGGGTGTTCGATCAAAAACTCGATAGCGTGATTGGCTATGT
>JAIESZ010000117.1 GCA_019745615.1 Burkholderiaceae bacterium | reverse complement strand
CGGGCACATCGTTGAATTCAGACACGGCCCAACCTGCGGCTTGCAACAGGCCAATGGCAGCATCACGCGCGGAGGCGTTGGCTTGACGGGCTGCCGCCACCGCTAAACGGGTGGCACGACCATAGTCCAATGCCAAATCGACCAGCACGGTGTTGGCAACGCCGGTGGCTTGGGCGCGCTGGGTAGCGCTGCGGCCATCGGTTTGGTAGAGCACAGCATCGCCCGCTTGGGCAACGCGGCCATCAGCGGTGGCTTCAGCTTGGGTCAAAGTGACACCAGCGGCTTGCAAGCGGCTCACCAAGGCTTGGGCCAGTGCCGTGGTGCCATACACAGTGATTTGTGCAGGCACGGCAGCAGCCGCAGCCGTGTGCGGTGCAGGCCGTTCAGCGCCAGCGGCGTAGCTGTAAAAACCCCGGCCTGTCTTGCGGCCCAAGAAGCCCGCATCCACCAACTCTTGCTGGATCAGCGAGGGCAAGAAACGCTGGTCGTTAAAGAAGGCATTCCAGACCGAGCGGGTGACGGCAAAATTGACGTCGTGGCCGATCATGTCCATCAGTTCAAACGGCCCCATACGGAAGCCCCCGGCCTCGCGCACCACAGCATCAATGGTGGCGCAATCGGCAGCACCTTCGTGCAGCAGGCGCAAGCCTTCGGCGTAGAACGGACGGGCCACGCGGTTGACGATAAAGCCCGGTGTGGACTTGGCGTGTACCGGTGTTTTGCCCCACGCCGCAGCGGTGGCAAACAGCGTTTCGGCCACGGCGGCATCGGTAGCCAAGCCAGACACCACTTCGACCAGCGCCATCAACGGTGCTGGGTTAAAAAAGTGCAGCCCGGCCAAACGGCCCGCGTTTTGCAAGCCCGCGCCAATGGCGGTGACAGAAATGGACGAGGTGTTGGTGCCAAAAATGCAATCGGCGGCCACGATGGCTTCCAGATCGCGGAACAAGGCACGCTTGACTTCCAGATTTTCGACAATGGCTTCCACCACCAAACCGGCATCGGCCAGTTGCGCTAGGCTCTCTGCGGCTTGCAGACGCTCACCCGCAGCGCGGGCGGCCTCGGCAGTCATCTTGCCTTTGTCGGCCAGCTTGCCCAATTGCGCCCGGATGCCCTCAATGGCTTGCTGGGCAGCACCGGGGCGGTTGTCTAATAAGCGTACCGGGTGGCCCGCCACAGCGGCCACTTGGGCAATGCCCGCGCCCATGGCACCGGCACCAATCACCGCCACGACGGTAGAAACGGAAAGTGCGTTTGCCGCCATGCTCATGCTCCGGTAAAGCGCGGTGCGCGCTTTTCTAGGAAGGCCGACACGCCTTCGACATAGTCGCTGCTGCGACCCATTTCACGCATGTACAAGCCTTCTAGCGTGAGCTGCTGCTCTAGCGTGTTCGTACGCCCAGCCTGCATGGCTTGACGGGTACGCACCAGTGCCTTGGTGGGCATAGCTGCCAATTGTTCAGCCAGCTTTTGCACGCTCTCGGCAAAGGCATCTTCGGCCACGGCCTCCCAAATCAGGCCCCACTCGGCGGCTTTGGCGGCGGGCAGTTTGTTGCCGGTCATCGCCAAGCCCATAGCGCGGGCTTGGCCCAAGCGCTGCGGCACCAGCCAAGAGCAGGCGGTATCAGGGATCAAACCAATCTTGGCAAACGGCAGCATGAAAGACGCCGCTTGGCTGGCAATCACCATATCGCAGGCCAGCGCCAAGCTGGCACCAGCACCAGCGGCCACACCATTGACGGCAGCCACCGTGGGCACGCGCAGATTAGCCAAGCGCATCACCAGCGGCTTGTAATGGCGCTCGACCACATCGCCCAAATCGGGTGGGGTTTCGCCGGGCACAAAGCGCACTTCGGCATCGGCCAAATCTTGGCCCGCGCAGAAGCCACGGCCCGCACCGGTCAGCACCAACACGCGCACAGCGGCATTGGTTTGGATGCTGTCCAAGGCGTCGCGCAACTCAGCGTGCATGTCCGCGTTGAAGCTGTTCATCTTGTCCGGACGGTTCAGCGTCAGGCGGGCCACGCCGCTGTCGCTGACCTCGAACAGAATATGTTGATAAGCCATCGTTGCGGCCCCTTAGACGTGGTAACGGCGTTGCACCACGCGGAAACGGTTGGCGACAAACGCCGAATCCGCATACGAGGCGTTGGCTGCGGGGTTGCCGCCGGTGCCGTGGTAATCCGAGAAAGCGCTGGACTGGTTCACAAACACGCCGCTGGTCAGGTTGATGGACAAGGCCACCTTGCCGCGCCAAGTGGCTTCGGTCATGGCGTCAATCACTTCTTGGCGGGTGGAGTACAGGCCCACGGTCAGGGCACCGTGCTCACGCACGATGCGCTCAGACAAAGCGATGCCCGCAGCGGTATCGGCCACCTTGACGACAAAGCTGATCGGGCCAAAACGCTCTTCCATGTAGGCAGCCTCGTCGGCAGCATCGCAGGCCAGCAACACTGGGGTGCGTACTTGGGCGGCGGGAAAATCGGGGTTGTTGAGTGTTTGCGAGGCCAGCACCACGGTGCCCAGTTGGCCGCTGTTGGCGTGGGCCACACGGTCGGCGGTGGCTTCGGACTGCATCGCACCCAGCACGGCAAACGCCACTTCGGGCTTGGACAGGAAACGGGTAATCGCCTTGCCCAAGTCGGCACACACTTCGTCGTAGCTCTTGTGGCCTTCGTCGGTGTCGATACCGCCAGCGGGCACAAAAATGGCCTGCGACGTGGTACACATTTGGCCCGAATACAGCGACAGCGTGAACGCCAAGTTGCCCAGCATGGCCTTGTAGGCGTTGGTCGAGTCGATGACGATGTTGTTCACACCAGCCAGCTCGGCATAAACCTGAGCTTGCTTGCAGTGCTCAATCAGCCACTGACCAAACACATTGCTGCCAGTAAAGTCTACCGACTTGACGCTGGGGTGCGTTGCCAGCGCTTGGGTGACGCTGCGGTTGTCGGTCACGCACAGCGTGACCAAGTTGGGGTCAATGCCGTTTTCGGCCAGCACAGCGCGGATGGTACGCACGGTGATAGCGGCAGGCAAGATGGCATTGCTGTGCGGCTTGATAATCACGGCATTGCCGGTAGCCAGTGCAGCAAACACGCCCGGATAGGTGTTCCAAGTGGGGAAGGTGCCGCAACCGACCACCAAGCCCACGCCCCGGCCCACCACTTCAAAATGCTTCTTCATCACCAAGGCGGGGTTCTTGCCTTGGGGCTTTTCCCAGACAGCTTCGGCGGGGACAAAACTTTGTTCGCGCCAAGCGTAGGCCACAGCCTCCAAACCACGGTCTTGCGCATGGGGGGCACCAGCTTGGAAAGCCATCATCCAGCCTTGGCCGGTGGTCATCATCACCGCATGGCCCAGTTCAAAGCTCTGGCGGTTCAGGCGGGCCAAAATTTCCAAGCAAATGCCGGTGCGGCCTTCAGCACCGACGGCTTGCCAGCCCTTCATGGCGGCCAGACCGGCATCAATCAGGGCTTCGTGGTCGCACAGCGGGTACTGCACGTTCAAGGCACCAGCGTAGGGCGATACCTCGTTGCCTGTCCAGCCGTTTTGGCCGGGTTGGTTTAGCTCAAAGTTTTGACCCAAGTGGGCTTCGTAGGCGCGCTTGCCGTCTTCGGCGGCGGTTTCACCGTAAGCCTTGGGGCTGGGCATCTCAGTGTAGGGCGACCAGTAGCCACGGGTGGCGATGGCTTGCAAAGCGCCATCGAGGGTGGCACGGTGTTGTTCAAACAAAGGATGGGACATGCTTTTTCCAAATAGAAACGGCTGAAACTTGTACGCAAAGCAGCGGAGCCAACGCTGCTCTACCGAGCAACAAGCAACACACAAATTTCATTTCATCAGAAAAAAGTGTATCACTTAAAGAATGGTTTTGCTTAGAGGGAAAACCTTAATGCGATAAACATTTATGGCGAGGATTGCCTTTTGATGTCACATACCAAGATAGGCAGCGCGCACCTTCTCGTTATGGATCAGGTCTTGGCCGGTGCCGGTCAGGGTGATCTCGCCGGTTTCCAGCACATAGCCCCGGTCGGCCAGTGCCAGCGCGGCAAAAGCGTTTTGCTCGGCCAAGATAATGGTCATGCCCTGCGCCTTGAGCGCCTTGACCACGTTAAACACCTCCTGCACCAGCAGCGGGGCCAAACCCATCGACGGCTCATCGAGCAGCAGCAGCTTGGGGCGGCCCATCAGTGCGCGGCCAATAGCCAGCATCTGCTGTTGGCCGCCCGACAGGGTGCCCGCAGGCAGCTTGCGCTTTTCCTTCAAGATCGGGAACATGGCATAGACCTTTTCGAGGTCTTCGGGCACTTGCTGCTTGGGCTGGGTGTAAGCGCCTAGCAGCAGGTTGTCTTCAATCGATAGCGGGCCAAACACTTGCCGCCCTTCGGGGCTTTGGCAGATACCCCGGCGCATCCGTTGGTCAGCACGCACCTTCGAGATGTCTTCGCCATCAAACACAATTTGCCCAGCACCCATCGGTTGCACACCTGAGAGCGTGCGCAAAAAGGTGGTCTTACCGGCACCGTTGGCACCGACCAGCGCCACAGTTTCGCCCCGGTGGATTTCTAAGTTCAAGCCTTTCAGGGCTTTGATACGGCCATAGCTGCTCTCTAAGCCACTGACTTTGAGCAGCACGTCACCGCCGCTGGCGGGCATAGGTGTTTTCAACACACCGCCGCTGTGGGCACCCAAGCCTATCGACTCTGGGGCCAAACTCACCACGCGGTGGTAGAGCTCCTGAAACTCGGCTTGGGCTTCGGGGCCAAACAGCGGGTCGTTGTGCTCTTCGAAGCGGGCATCAATCTTTTGCCAGTCTTCTGCCGTCAGGATTTTGCGTGCCAAGGGCAACGCCTTGCCCTCTTCGGTGCGGATGTGGTTTTTGAGCCGCTTGCAATAATCGCGCAGCGACTGCACTAAAGCCCCCGGTGGCTGGCCCGCTGTGACTTGGGCAAACGCTTGGCGCATCGCTTCCAAGTGGACGATGGCTTGGCGGTGGTCTTCTTCCAGCGCTTCCACCAAGGGCACCGCATCAGCGGAGCGCTGGCGCATCAGCGGGAACAGATAATCGTCTTCTTTGCGGTGGTGCGCGTGGTCGGCAAATTTTTCGATGTACTCGAACGCGGCCTGAAAGAACGCCGGATCGACCGGCTTGCCCGCATCCAAATCATCGGCCACCTGCTCTAGCGCAATCGCCATGCGCCAAAAGCTCCGATGCTCTTCGGTAATGATACGCAGTGTTTCCATTTTTCCTGCTTCCGTTTTAACCGTGGGCACCCAAATAGGCGGCAATCACGTCGGGGTTTTTGCGCACCTCTTCGCCGGTGCCTTCGGCCAGCTTTTTGCCGTAGTCGAGCACCAAAATGCGGTCAGACAGGTTCATCACCATCTTCATGTCGTGCTCTACCAGCACCACGGTGATGCCAGAGTCGGCCACTTTGCGCACTAGATGATCGACCTCGATGGTCTCTTTTGGATTGAGACCGGCAGCAGGCTCATCCAGAAAGATCATGCGTGGCTTCATCGCCAGCGCACGGGCAATTTCGAGCCGCTTGAGCACGCCATAAGACATGGTGTCGGCGCGGGCGTTGGTGTAGCTTTCTAGGCCGACAAAGCGCATCAGCTCGGCGGCCTCTTCGCGCAGTTCGCGGTCACGCTTGCGCAGGCTGGGCCAGCGCAGCGCCGCCTTGAACAGGTTGCGGTCTAGCCGCAAATGCGCGCCAACCATCACGTTCTCGATGGCCGTCATGTTCATGCAGATTTGCAGGTTCTGGAACGTACGGGCCACGCCGCGCTCGGCCAACTCGTTGGGCGATTTGCCGTGGATCGGCTCGCCATCGAGGCGGATTTCTCCGGTCGTGGGCTTATAGACACCCGTAATCAGGTTAAACAGCGTGGTCTTGCCTGCGCCGTTGGGGCCAATCACCGCATAAACGATGCCTGCATCAATATTGAACGATACGTTCTGCACCGCCTTGACGCCACCAAAGTGGATGGACAGGTCTTTGACTTCTAGCAGGGCCATGTTCAATCTCCCTTACCAAATTTGGCAGCCAGCGTAGGCACCAGCCCCTTGGGCAGGAAAATCATGCACAGCATCAGCACGGCACCAAACACCACGGTTTCCCAGCCCTCAAAAGTAGCCAGAGCTTGAGGCAAGGCCGTCAGCAGCACGGCACCGATGATGGAACCAAACACCGAGGCCATGCCGCCCACCACCACCATCGTTACCAGTTCTACCGAGTGGAAAAAATCGGCAAAGTTGGGCGTGACAAACGCCATGTAATGCGCCGTGATGCTGCCCATGATGCTGGCAAACACCGCCGACATCACAAAAATCGTCACCTTGTAGCGCACCACATTCACGCCCACCACCTGCGAGGCCACTTCGGAGCCATGCAGGGCGCGCAGGGCGCGGCCAAACGGTGAGTCAATCATGTTGAGCGAAGCCCAGACGCTAAACGCCAGCATAGTGGCCACCACCCAGTACCAATGTTTATCCGTGCTGAGTTCAAAGCCGAACACGGACATCGCAGGCACCGGCATACCATCAGGGCCGCCCGTCCATTGCGCTTCATTGCGCAGGGCGATGTTGATGATGATGCCCAGCCCCAAGGTAGCCATGGCCAAATAATTGCCCTTGAGCTTGAAAATAGGGCGTGCTACCAGCCCGGCAATCACGGCGGTGGCAGTAGCACCGGCAGCCATAGCCAACAAGGGATGCAAACCAAAGTGCGTGGGCAGCACAGCCGAGGCGTAAGCGCCAATGCCCAAAAATCCCGCATGGCCCAAGCTGATCTGGCCAGCAAAGCCAATCAACAGATTCAGCCCAATGACGATGATGGCGTTGATGCCAATGCGAATCGCCAAATCCATGTAGTAACTGTTGGGTACCACCCACGGCAGCACCAACAGCACGGCCACCAGCAGGCCCAGCCCGATATAAGAACTCTTTTGCATACTTACACCCGATCGGTCGATTTGCCACCGAACAGACCGCGCGGCATGAAGAACAGCACCAACAGGATCAGCACAAACGGCATCGCATCCTTGTAGGCCGAGGAGATATAGCCCGCGCCCATCGCTTCCAGCACACCGACCAGCAAACCGCCAACCACCGCGCCCAAGCCATTGCCCAAACCACCGACCACCACGGCCACAAAGCCCTTGAGGCCGAGCATGATGCCCACGTCATACGAGGTCATGGTGATGGGGGTAATCAGGATGCCGCCCAGCGCGCCCAAGCCAGCGGCCATCGCAAAACTCATGAACAGCACCCAACTGGTGTTGATGCCGACCAACTCAGCCGCCGTGCGGTTGAAGGAAGTAGCCAACATGGCCTTGCCGGTGAGGGTGCGATTAAAGAAGTACCACAAACCAGCCACCACCACCGCCGTGACACCCAGCACCCACAGACTTTGCGGCAGCAGCGTAGCGCCCAAAATTTGCAGAGGCGCATCGCCCGAAAAAGCGGGAAAGCTGTGTGTGCCCTTGCCCAGCCAGACTTGAATCAGGCCACGAATGACCAGCGAAGCGCCAATGGTGACGATGATGAGCGAGACCGTTTCGGCCCCTTTGATCGGCTCAATGGCTACCTTTTCCATCACCACGCCCACCGCTGCCGGAATGGCAATGGCCAACAGCAGCACCACCGGCATCGGCAGGCCCATCTGGGCAAAAAACACCGCCAACATGCCGCCCAGCATGATGAACTCGCCTTGGGCAAAGTTGATGACGTTGCTGGCGTTGTAGATCAGCGTGAAGCCCAATGCGGCCAAGGCATAGGTAGCCCCCACGGTGATGCCCGAGAACAAAAATTGCAAGAACTCGGCAAGCATCAGTCGATCCTCCCAAGCGTCGCAGACGCATGGCAACCTTGTAGCGGCAAGGGCATAGGGTAGTCTCCGTAGTGGTTTTTGGGGAACGTTGCCCGAACGCACTGCCCAGAACGGGGCAGCACCAAACTGGGCTTGTGCAGCGTTTTATGCACGTGTCATCATGATACCTAGAATCAGATTTCTTATCGTTTTTGTATCTCATTTGAGGGTCAAAATAAGGGTAATCCCTAATATAAAAAGGCTCCAAGCCCCCCTCAACGGCCCTAAAAATGGCGTTTTATGCCCACAGCGGTTTGACTTATCGCAGAAATAGGCCAAATTTTGGCGGCACACTGGCGCAGTGTTGCCAACACCGCAAGCCAGAAAGAACAAAAAATGCTAAGAATTTTTGAGCCTCCTAGCATCACATACTGGCACAAAAAAACGTTTTGTGCGTATCGTTTTGCCCCTAGGCTTTCCCTATAGTGCAGCCAAGGTGCTGCGGCCCTTGGCGCACACACTCTTGGCCTACGCAAGCTGCGGCGCAGCTACCATCAACCACCTATGCACGAACCTATCGCATCACAGGCCATTGAGGCCCTTTTGGAGAGCTTTCGCCAGAAAAGCCGCGTACAAGCCAGCTCCCTCATCACCTCGGTTTTTGGCGATGCCATCTTGCCCCGTGGGGGCAGGGTCTGGCTGGGCAGCCTCATCAAACTGCTACAGCCGCTGGATATCAACGAGCGGCTGGTACGCACCACGGTGTTCCGGCTGGTCAAAGACGAGTGGCTACAAACCGAGGCCGTTGGGCGGCGCACCGATTACATGCTCACGCCCTCAGGGCAGCGCCGGTTTGAAGAAGCCTCGCGGCAAATTTACGCCGCAGAAGCGCCACAGTGGGATCGGCGCTGGCGTCTGATCATGGTGGTGGGCGAGTTGGAGCCGCGCCAGCGCGACCGCCTGCGCCAAGCGCTGTCTTGGCAAGGGTTTGGCGATACAGGCTCTGGCTGCTTTATCCACCCCAGCGCCGAGCTAGACCGGGCCTTTGATGCTGTGGCCGCCGACGGTATGGCCGAGCTGCTGCCGCAGTTGATGCCCTTGGTGGCCATCAACCCCAAATTGAGCCTATCGGCCAACGATGCCAGCATGGTGCAGCGCGCTTGGAACTTGGACGGGCTGGCCGCCGCCTACAGCGGCTTTGTGACACGCTACCAACCCATTTTGGATGCCTTACGGCAAGAACCGGCCGACAGCGTCAATGAAGAGCTGGCCTGCCTAGCACGCATCCTGCTCATCCACGACTTTCGCCGTTTTTTGCTGCGCGACCCAGAACTGCCCGAAGTGCTGCTGCCCGCCGGTTGGCCGGGCAACCAAGCGCGGCTGCTGTGCAAAGAAATTTACCGCCGCCTGTTGGCACCATCGGAGCGCCACCTCAACCAATGCCTACAGCTGGCCAGTGGCGACATGCCCCGCGCCTCGCGCCTGCTGCTAGGGCGCTTTCGGATTGAGGATGACCTCAGCCAGCACACCTGAGCCACCGCGCAGCAACCGTTTCAGACGCTCTCGTGCAGCAGCACCTCGCCGCGCAGGGTGTAGGTTTTGGCCTCAGTGATGCGCACATCCACCATCTGCCCCATCAGGCGCGGCTGGCCCGGAAAGTTGACCACGCGGTTGCATTCAGTGCGGCCCATCAGCTCGCTGGCATCGCGCTTGCTCACGCCCTCCACCAGCAGGCGCTGCACGGTGCCCACGCGCTCGTCACTGATGTCTTTGATGTTTTGGTTGATGGCCGCTTGCAACTGCTGCAAGCGGCGCAGCTTAACGTCTTGCGGCGTATCGTCGTGCAGGCTGGCCGCTGGCGTGCCGGGGCGCGGGCTAAAGATAAAGCTGAAGCTGTTGTCAAAACGCACATCGTCGATCAGCTTCATCATCTTTTGAAAGTCTTCTTCGGTCTCGCCCGGAAAACCCACAATAAAGTCACTGCTCATCGCCATATCCGGGCGAATGACGCGCAGCTTGCGCACCGTGCTTTTGTACTCCATCGCCGTGTAGCCGCGCTTCATGGCCATCAAAATCCGGTCGCTGCCGTGCTGCACCGGCAGGTGCAGGTGATTGACCAGTTGTGGAATGCTGGCGTAGGCTTCAATCAGGCGCGGCGTGAACTCGTTGGGGTGGCTGGTGGTGTAACGGATGCGCTCAATACCGGGGATTTCGGCCACATATTCGAGCAGCAGGGCAAAGTCGGCCACCTCGGCGGTGTCGCCCATCGCGCCCCGGTAGGCGTTGACGTTTTGGCCCAGCAGGGTGATTTCTTTCACGCCTTGATCGGCCAGCCCGGCCACCTCGACCAGCACATCGTCTAATGGGCGGCTGACTTCCTCGCCACGGGTGTAGGGCACGACGCAGTAGCTGCAATACTTGGAGCAGCCCTCCATGATCGAAACAAAGGCGCTAGCGCCCTCCACGCGGGCGGGCGGCAGGTGATCAAACTTTTCGATTTCTGGAAAGCTAATATCCACCTGTGGCTTGGCCTTGGCAGCGCGGGCCAAGAGCAATTCAGGCAGGCGGTGCAGGGTTTGCGGGCCAAACACCACATCGACATAGGGGGCGCGCTTGATGATCTCTTCGCCCTCTTGGCTGGCGACGCAACCGCCCACGCCAATCAGCACGCCTTTTTCTTTCAGGTGCTTGATGCGGCCCAAATCGCTAAATACCTTTTCTTGCGCTTTTTCGCGCACCGAGCAGGTGTTGAACAGAATCAGGTCGGCTTCTTCGGGGTTGTCGGTGGGCTCGTAGCCTTGGGCGGCACCCAGCACGTCGGCCATCTTGTCCGAGTCGTACTCGTTCATCTGACAGCCGAAGGTTTTGATAAAGACTTTTTTGCTCATGGGGACAGTAGGGTAAGGGGGTATTCAGCGCACTGTGTTGCTCTTGCGCTCTTGCGCGGCTTCAGCCGAACTGAGCACCCAAGCCGTGAGCAACCAACCGGTGCTTGGCTCGATCACATAATTCACAGTCAATTTTTGCCCGATGACGGTGTGCAGCATCACCAATGCACTTTCTGCATTGAACAAGCGCATCCCTGGTGCCATACGAATGGCCTTGCCATTGACCTCGGCCATGCCTTGGCCGGTAACCACCAAGGTGCCGCGCAACGCAGCTTCAGGAAAATTGCGACCAGCGCCTGCTTTGGGCAGCATTTGGGCCTGTGCGGGGGCAGGAAGACTGGCTACCCCGCCCAGAGCGACCAAAGAAAGCGCCAGCAACAGGCGTGCAGGGTAAAAGCGGAGCCATCCGCCCAAAAAAACGGGAGGCACAAGAGTGCAGCGGTGCATGGTGTATATCCAGTGGCTGAAACCGCAATTTTACGGGGCAAACCCCCATACAAAGTGTGCAACACACGGATAAGCCGCAGTCTATGTAAGCGGTTGCCCGCACATGGAGCAGGCGTTGTAGCGGAGGTGGCTGCATGCTAAACGCACTTTGCAATCCGAATTATGAAATGATCCCAAATAGTCAGTTCAAAATTGAATCGCACAAAATAAAAACCCCTCTAAAACATAGCATTCTCAAGGGGTTGATTTTATATAACAATTCAAATGTTACGATATTTATTTCATGAACTTACTTTGAACGCATTGACCTTTGATGTACTTTACACAAACTGTTCTCCCACCTGCGTTTGCAGATTCAAAAAACATGAGTGATGTACCCGACACAAAAGCCACCGCAAGTAAAAATGAGCCAAATTTTTTCATGATTCTCCCCCTTAAAAAATACTTATATTAAACAATAAGATTGTTCCAACGACAAACATTGTCGCTGGAAAAGAATTATAGAATTCTTCAGCGGGGTATGGGCGGTTGAAGTCGAAAGATGTGCGATATCGCTCATCTGGTGAGACCTCAGCAGTTGGCACCCAAGGGGCGGCAGACTGCAAAAAATAGCTTTTGCCTATTTAACCCAACAGGCACAATCATCCACTCAACCAACACACAGCACTAGGAACCTGCCACATGACTCTTGCGAGCGAAAGCCAAACCACTTCTGTCACATCGACCAGTGTGAACTCTGATGCACCGAGCAGTATCCTGCCGGTGCTTTCTACAGCATCGCTGGTCACACCGATGAATCCCCCCGCACCGGCGACCACTATCATCGCCAGGTCTTTCTCCAACGATCCGCGCATTGACGCACTGTTGGATAAGGAGTCCTATCGCTTCAACCATGAATCACCCCTCAAAACCCCAGTCACCGTTACCTTCAGCTTTCCCAATCAATTGCCCACCTCGTACACCGGCGAGAACGCGGCGGGCTGGACTCCATTTAGCACGGAGCAACAAGCAGCCACCCGAACTGTACTGTCCTTATTGCAGCAACAGATCAACGTGACGTTTGTCGAAGTCGCAGATACTGCGACCGGTTTTGGCACCATGCGTTTTTCCAATAACAACCAAGCGACTAGCAGCGGCTACGCTATGCTGCCCAACTCCACCAGCACCGATCTTGATGCCGACACATGGATTGCCATCGGAAACGACCAAGGTCTTGCAATCGGTGGCTACAACTGGATGACCCTGGTTCATGAAATTGGGCATGCTATTGGCCTGAACCACCCCGGAAATTACAACGCAGGGGAGGCCAGCAATGGCACCGAAGTCGGCAACTTCCTTGGTGTGAACGAAGATGCGTTCTTCAACTCCGTCATGAGCTATCGGCAGTCGGCACAGTCCATCCAAGATACATGGTTCATGCCCTACGATATGCTCACCTTGCGCTACCTGTATGGCACCAAAGCGTTCGCAACCCAAGACGATGTCTATAAGTACAAAGACAACGCTGGCCTGAGTGCATCCAACATCGTGGATGACGGTGGCAACGATACGCTGGACTTCTCTGAAGTCACTTCCGGCGTCACCATCCATCTCACACCCGGAGCCTACAGTTCAGTGGGCAAAAATAGCAGCGGTTCGGCCACACTGGCCAACCTGACCACATCGTTTGACGCCGTAATCGAAAATGTGATCGGAACTGCTGCCGCCGATATCATCGTGGGCAACACCGCCGCAAACCTCATCACTGGCGGCGCGGGTGACGACAAAGTAGATGGTGCCGCCGGGATTGATACCCTGAAACTCACGTCAGCCAAAAGTGCCTACACCCTCACGAAAACAACAACAGGCTTTACGATTCAGGATAACGCAGGCACCGATGGTACCGACACATTCTCCAATGTGGAACGCCTCGTCTTTTCAGACGGTAGCAAGCTCGCCCTAGACTTGGACGGCCATGCCGGACAGGTTGCCAAACTGCTGTGTGTAGCAGGTGGTAAAAACATTGTGGGTAACGCCGCCTTGGTCGGTGCCGGACTGGGTATGCTCGATGGTGGGATGACCTACGAAGGGCTGGCTTCACTCGTCATGAATGCCTTGGGAAAAACCACCGCTGCTGACGCGCTCACCCTGATGTGGACCAACCTGCTTGGCACAACACCCGATGCAGCACAAGTGGATAGCATCGTTGCCTCGTTGGGCAATCCTAGCGTTGGTGCCTTGACGGTGCTAGCGGCAGATCTGCCCATCAACGCTCAACTGATCGGCTTGTCAGACCTTGCAACGCAAGGACTGGCATTCAGCAGCTAAACCATCCAGTCCGAGTCCCCCATGCTTTCGCTGCACCAGAGTTGGTGGCGAAACGTTGGGGGGTTGGGCTAGGTCGATCACTGGGACAGGCACAGCGGCCTTCACTGCATCGGCGCTACTGGTGAGCGTGGTGCTGCGGATGGATAAAAAGTGTGAAGCACGCCGATAAGCCGGATTCTGTGCACTGCGGTTGCCCGCAGCGTGACCGCCATTACTCTGGGCCGGGGGTTACCCACCCGGCTCGGTGCTACCTACCCGCCAGCTCTGCGGAACCACATCAACGCTGGCCTACTTGGTATTGCTGCGCGTAGAGATTGCCCGTTTCACCCCGACTGGTTTACCTTGCGGTACTCCCGTCAGACTCGTCTCTGTTGCTCTGATCCTCACCTTGCGGTGGGCAGCCGTTAGCTGCTACGCTGTCCTGTGCAGTCCGGACGTTCCTCCAGTGCTTGGTTTCCCAAATTGCACCAGCGGCGGTCTGGCATGCTTCACAGTGCTGATTATGGCATTCAGATGGCCTTCATCCGCTGCGTGCATAGTAATGAATTATTCAAAGGTGCATGGATGCAGACTTTTCAACGCAAAACCGCCAAACGCATTGCCGCTGTCACGTTGCTGATGGCCGCTTGTGCCAGTCCACTGGCTTGGTTCGTCTCGCGCGAGAACGCGGAGGAGGAGGTAGTGGCCTTCGCCCAAGAAGAATCACGCCGGGTGCTGGCCGTGCAGGCGGGCCTGCACTTGGATGGCAGTAACGTACAGGCGCAAGCCCTGCAGGCAGCGCAATTGCTGACCGGGGGGCTGTTTGAAATCGCCGAGATCTACGGCCCGAAAGGTCAGCGGCTGGCCGAGTCAGTCACCCCTGCTGGTGAGGTCTTAGAAAAACAGTTGCCCGGCCACGGCTTGCCCCAGTATGCCGAGTCGTTTTATGAAAGCCTGTCCCTGCCCAATGGCGAGTGGGCCTTGCGTGTGTTTGTGCCCTTGCGCGCCCTGGAGTCTGGCCCCATCACTGGCTATTTTGAGGGTGTGCGCATCATTCCGCATTGGCAGAGCCAACAGATTTCATCCGATGCCTTCATTGTCAGCCTGATGGTGTGCTTGGCCTCGTTGGTCTGCGGTGCCGTGATTTACCCGGTGGTGGTACATCTGGCCAAAGAGAACGAACACAAGGCCCAGCAGGTGCTGGAATCGCACATTGCCATGATGGAAGCCTTAGGCCGGGCCATTGCCAAGCGCGACTCCGACACCGGCGCGCACAACTACCGCGTGGCTTGGCTGGCCGCCAGCACCGCCCAAGCACTGGGTCTGCAAGGGGCGGCCATGCAATCGCTGATTGCCGGGAGCTTTTTGCACGATGCGGGCAAAATTGGTATTCCGGATGCCATTTTGCTCAAACCGGGGCGCTTGAACGAGGCAGAAATGGCTACCATGCGCACCCATGTGGCGCTGGGCGAAGACATCGTCACCGGTGCTGGCTGGCTAGACGGTGCCCGCGATGTCGTGGGCAGCCACCACGAAAAATGGGATGGCTCCGGCTATCCACGTAGCCTGTCTGGGCAAAACATTCCGCTATCGGCGCGTATTTTTGCCGTGGCTGATGTGTTTGATGCCCTGAGTTCGCGCCGCCCGTACAAGGAGCCGTTGCCATTTGAGCAGGTCATGTCCATCCTGCACGAAGGTCGGGGCAGCCACTTTGACCCCTTGGTGCTCGACACTTTTACCCAATTGGCACCTGAGCTGCATCGACAGTTGCAGGGACTAGACGAAGCGGCCACGCGCAAGCTGATGACGGACATGGTGCAGCGGCATTTTGATATCCTGGTGTAACTGCTATATGCAAATAGCCGCTAGGCCCATACAACTGGGCCAGAATGTGCAGGTTTTTCCCACACACCGGAGACCTGCACCATGAAATTCAGCAACGTCCTGCAAACCATTGGCAACACGCCCCATATCCGCATCAACCGCTTGTTTGGCCCATGCACTAACGTTTGGATTAAATCCGAGCGCGGCAACCCCGGTGGCTCCATCAAAGACCGCATCGCGCTGGCGATGGTAGAAGACGCAGAAAAATCGGGCGCACTGCAACCGGGCGGCACCATCATTGAACCCACCAGCGGCAACACCGGCATTGGGCTGGCGCTGGTGGCAGCAGTAAAGGGCTACAAACTCATTTTGGTGATGCCCGACAGCATGAGCATTGAGCGCCGCCGCCTGATGCTGGCCTATGGTGCCAATTTTGACCTGACGCCGCGCGAAAAAGGCATGAAAGGGGCCATTGCCCGCGCCGAAGAACTCAAGGCGCAAACCCCCGGCGCTTGGGTGCCCCAGCAGTTTGAGAACCCGGCCAACGTCGAGGTGCATGTGCGCACCACGGCGCAAGAGATTTTGGCCGATTTTCCTGAGGGGCTAGACGCCCTGATTACCGGCGTGGGCACCGGCGGGCACCTAACCGGGGTGGCACGCGTGCTGAAAGCCCAATTTCCACAGCTCAAGGTGTTTGCGGTAGAGCCTAGCGCCTCAGCCGTCATCAGCGGTGGCGCGCCAGCACCACACCCCATCCAAGGCATTGGGGCCGGTTTTATTCCGAAAAATTTGGACACCAGCCTGCTCGATGGCGTGATCCAAGTGGATGCCGAACCCGCCCGCGAATACGCCCGCCGCGCCGCCCGCGAAGAAGGCCTGCTGGTGGGCATCTCCTCTGGCGCTACGCTGGCGGCTATTGCACAAAAACTGCCCGAACTGCCAGCCGGAGCCAAGGTGCTGGGCTTTAACTATGACACCGGCGAGCGCTACTTGTCGGTAGAAGGCTTCTTGCCCACCTAAAATAGCTCCCTTTGCACCCCTGCCCGATGACCACGGGCCTGTTGCCATGATCCGCCTGTCTGAACTCAAACTGCCCCTGACGGAACTGCCTGTTCCCCCACTGCGCGCTGCTGATGCCAGCTTTGAGACCGAGGCTGACCGCGCCCCCGCACCCCAGCCCCTTGCGGCTTTGCGCCGTTTAGCAGCCCAAGCACTGGGCGTGCCAGAGGCCGAACTGGCACAGCTACAGGTGTTCAAGCGCAGTTTTGATGCCCGCAAGGCCCAATTGCTGGCGGTGTTTATTGTGGATGTTACGCTGACTGACGTGGCGCAGGAAGCAGCGCTGCTGGCCCGCCATGCGGCCAATCCGCATATCCAGCCCACGCCCAACATGGTTTGGCACCCAGTGGGCCAAGCACCGGCCAGCCTGACCGAGCGCCCCGTGGTGGTCGGCTTTGGCCCTTGCGGCATTTTTGCGGCGCTGGCGCTGGCGCAAATGGGCTTCAAGCCCATCGTGTTAGAGCGCGGCAAAAGCGTACGCCAGCGCACCAAAGACACTTGGGGCCTGTGGCGCAAGCGCGAACTGAACCCCGAATCCAATGTGCAGTTTGGCGAGGGCGGTGCCGGTACCTTCTCTGACGGCAAGCTCTACAGCCAGATCAAAGACCCGCGCCACTTGGGCCGCAAGGTGATGGAAGAATTTGTGCAAGCAGGGGCACCGCCGGAGATTTTGTATGCCGCCCACCCGCACATCGGCACCTTCAAGCTGGTCAAGGTGGTAGAGGCCCTGCGCGAGCAAATCATCGCCCTCGGCGGCGAGGTGCGCTTTGAGCAGCGCGTCACCGACATCTTCGTGGAAGACAACGGCCAAGGCCGCCACCTGCGCGGCCTGCGGGTACTCGATCAGGCCACCGGCCAAAGCACGGAGCTACGCGCCTCGCAAGTAGTGATCGCCTTAGGCCACAGCGCCCGCGACACCTTTGCCATGTTGCACGAGCGGGGCGTGTATATGGAGGCCAAGCCGTTCTCGGTCGGCTTTCGCATTGAACACCCGCAGGGCATGATTGACCGCGCCCGCTGGGGACGCCATGCCGGGCACCCGCTGTTGGGCGCAGCCGACTACAAACTGGTACACCACGCCAGCAATGGCCGCACCGCCTACAGTTTTTGCATGTGCCCCGGCGGCACCGTAGTGGCAGCCACCAGCGAGCCGGGCCGAGTCGTCACCAACGGTATGAGCCAGTATTCGCGCAACGAGCGCAACGCCAATGCGGGCATGGTGGTGGGTATTGACCCCAGCGACTACCCCACCGATCCCGCCGCCTTTGAGGCAACGCTAGGGGCCACCTACGGCATTGAAAGCCAACCCGCAGGCACACCACACCCGTTAGCAGGCATAGTGCTCCAGCGCCAGCTCGAATCTAATGCCTATGTGCTGGGGGGCAGCAACTACAACGCACCGGGCCAACTGGTGGGCGATTTCATCGCCGGGCGGCCCTCGCAACAGTGGGGAGAAGTACAACCTTCGTACAAACCGGGCGTGACGCTGGGCGATTTGCATCCAGCCCTGCCCGCCTACGCCATTACCGCTCTGCGTGAAGCCCTGCCCGCCTTTGGCCGCAAGATCAAGGGCTTTGATATGCCCGATGCGGTGCTCACTGGGGTAGAAACCCGCACCTCCTCACCACTGAAAATCACCCGTGGTGACAACTTCCAAAGCCTGAACACAGCCGGTCTGTACCCCGCCGGTGAAGGGGCGAGCTATGCCGGGGGCATCCTCTCAGCAGGGGTCGATGGCATCAAGGTAGCCGAAGCCGTGGCCCGCACCCTGCTGGGCCACACGGCGTAGGCTGTTCTCCCCAAAAATCAGGCGGCGCGCTTAAACAGCGCCAACAACGACCCAGCCAGCACAAACAGGCTGCCAAAGACGCGGTTCATGGCCCGGATATGGGCGGTGGAGGTCAAAGTGCCCAACACGCGGGCGGCCAAGGCGGTGTAACCGGCCATCACCACCAGATCGGTAAAGGCGATGGTTAACCCAATGGCCACATACTGTGGCACCAGTGGCTGGGCCAAATCCATAAACTGCGGCACCACTGCCAGCAAAAATACCGTGCCCTTGGGGTTAACGATATTGACCAGCAGGCCACGCAGCACCATGCTAGCGCGCGACGCCTGCGGGCGCTCGCCTTCGATCTTCGCCACCATCGGCACCGCAGGGGCACGCCACTGCTGAATGCCCAGCCACACCAAATAGACCACCCCCAACCACTTCACCACAGTAAAAGCCGTGTTAGAGGCGGCAATCAAAGCCCCCAGCCCCAACCCGACCACCACGATCTGCACCCAGATGCCGAGCACCAGCCCAAAGGCGGTGAAGTAGCCGATGCGAAAGCCGTGGTTCAGCCCCGCACTCATCGAGGCCACGGCCCCCGGCCCCGGCGAAATACTGATCGCCCATGATGCGGCAAACAGTGCCAGCCAAGTAGAAAACTCCATTGTTGATTCCTTGTTTGTCGTAACCCATGATCTTGGGGTATGAAGTACGGTGCGTGCAGTGGTGGCCTAAACCTTGCTTGCAAGCGCTGTACTTGCGCGCATTCTCGCGCCCCCGCCGCAGCGCAGGCTGACAGCGCTACTTTTACGGTGAACCTATGGTACGCATCCACCTCGCCATTGACCTGAACTACATGGTCAACACCCCACCAGGTGCCGATTTCATTTTTAACATCCAGTGCGCCCAAACACGCCAGCAATTTGTGGCTTGGGAGCAGCTACTGGTCAGCCAACCAGTGCCCCTGACCAGCCACACCGACCCCAGCACGCACACCCGCTACCTGCGCCTGACCGCTACGCCCGGCCCCTTGCTAGTACGCTACCAAGCCACCATCGACATCATCCACCACACGGCCCCACCGGCCAGCGTGATGGAGACCCCAGTGGCCCAGCTGCCCCCAGACGCACTCATCTACCTCTACCCCAGCCGCTACTGCCAGTCCGATTGCCTGACCGCGCAGGCCATGAACCTGTTTGGCACACAGCGACAAGGCTATGCCCGCGTGTTGGCCATCCGCGACTGGGTACGCTCACAGGTTAAATTCCAGTCGAACACCAGCAACTCTATGACTTCAGCGCTGGATACGCTCCATGCCCATGTGGGGGTGTGCCGTGATTTTGCCCACCTGATGATCGCCATGTGCCGGGCACTGAACATTCCAGCCCGCTTTACCACGGGTATTGATTTTGGGGCCGACCCAGCGCTGGGGCCTACAGACTTTCATGCCTATGTCGAGGTGTACCTCAGTCACCGTTGGTACCTGTTCGACCCTTCGGGCACCGCCATTCCGATGGGCTTTGTGCGTATTGGCACCGG
>JAIESZ010000209.1 GCA_019745615.1 Burkholderiaceae bacterium | reverse complement strand
TTTGAAAAGCTCTTGCCCTTCCAAGCCCATGTCTGGAATGCGCTCAAGACGGAGGCTGCCGATGCCGAGAAAGCCAGCCCAGTGCCTATTTTTGGCAGTGATGTCTCGCACCGTATGGTCGATTTTGCCCAGCGCAATGCCGAGCGCGCTGGAGTAGCCGCTGCCATACAACTGCGCGGCGGCGACGCCTTGCAGCGGATGCCCCCTTGCGAGCACCCCGGCGTCATGCTGCTCAACCCGCCCTATGGCGAGCGCATTGCTGCCGCTGGCAGCGCTGGGCGCAATGCCCACGACCGGGCAGCTGAACGCGCCGGTGGTGCAGCCGTGGGCCGCGAAGTGGCCCATACCGAAGACGGTGGCGAGTTCTTCCTGCAACTGGCCGCCCACTGGAAGAAAAACTACACCGGCTGGCAAGCGTGGATGCTCACGCCCGACCTCAAGTTGCCCGGCAAAATGCGCCTGAAAGAATCGCGCCGGGTACCGATGTGGAACGGCCCGATTGAATGCCGCCTGTTCCGCTTTGATTTGGTGCAAGGCTCCACCAAGCCACGCCGCGATCCAGTAGCCGCCCCCGGAGCGCCCCACCATGCGGGTTGAATTGCGCTGGCCTTTGGCCGTGGAGGGCACCACGCCAGCACTGCCGCGTGCGGTGGTGTTAGACACCAATATCGTGCTTGATCTGCTGGTGTTCAATGACCCAGCCATTGCCCCGGTGCGCCAGTGCTTGCAAGAGGGTAGTTTGCGCTGGCTGGCTACCCGCCCCATGCACGATGAGCTAGAGCGCGTGCTGGCCTATGCGCAAATTGCCAAACGTGTCGCCTTTTATGGCCTCACGCCCGCGCAGGTGCTGCAAGCCTATAGCCAACAGGTGCAGTGGATGGAGGTGCCCGCCCGTGCCTTGGCCGTTTGCAAAGATACCGACGACCAAAAGTTTATTGATCTGGCCGCCGCCCACCAAGCCGTGCTGCTCAGTAAAGACAAAGCCGTGCTCAGTCTGCGCAAACGCCTGCTGCGCCAGCATGACGCCCTCGTGGCGACGGTATTGGTGACTGCACCCGTGGTGGTGTAAGCCAGTGGCGGCGGGCTACACTTTCTGCCATTGCCAACTCTGCTCTAGCAGCCCCCCAAGGATTTTTTGATGAACAACCCCCTTTCTGATCTTTCTCCCATCCCAGACGCCCCCCGTGGCTTGAACGCAGACGAGCTGGACGAACTCGATCACCTGCTCAATGACTTGCGCGCCCATGCCGAAGAAATCCCACAATGGGAGTTCTGTGATGGCTTTTTGACGGCGCTGGTGTGCAGCCGCCGCCCGATTGGCCCCCATGAATACCTGCCCATGTTGCTGGGCGATGGCGAGGTGCTAGAAGCAGCTGCCGATCAGCCCCTGCCACTATTGCCCGTGTTTGCCAGTGCCGAGCAGCAGGCGCGTTTTCTGGACTTGTTTGGTCGGCGCTGGCAAGCGGTGCAGAAGTCACTGGATTTGCCGGTGGGCCAGCGCACCGAAGACAACGCCTTTCACCCCGAAGTGGAAGATGTGCGCGCTGTGGTAGCCAGCCTGCCCGAAGCCGAGCGCGCTGAGATCGAAGAGTACGACGTCCCCGCGCTGGGCCAAGTGTGGGCTTTGGGCTTTATGTTTGCGGTAGAAAACTGGCCCGAAGAGTGGGCCGCCCCCCGCGACAAAGAGGCCGCGCAGTGGCTCAATGAGGGCCTTGATGCCATCGTTGCCCTGACCGAAGATGACACCGGCAAGCCCAGTGTCAATTTGTACGACGAAAACGGCCCGGCTACGGTCAGTGAGCAGCGCCTTGATCAGTTTGGTGATGCCATTGCCGCCGCGTATGACTTGCGCCAGTTGTGGCAAAGCATGGGGCCACGGGTAGAAAGCATCCGCAAGGCCCTGGAGCCGGGCCGCAATGACCCTTGCAGCTGCGGCAGCGGCAAAAAATACAAAAAGTGCTGCGGCGCTTGAGCTACTGCCAGTGGCCGCTGAGGCTCAGAGTTGGCCCAAGCGTTTGACTTGACATCCTTGCCGTCTTGTAGCGTGGCAAGGATGTCAACCTAGGTGCGTGGCTTGCCCCAGTGCTGCGCTAGGCGGTAGACGGTGGGGCGTTCCGCCGCCAAGGTGGTGCTGATGTCGTTGAGTGATTCGGAGTGGCCAATAATCAAATGGCCATCGCGCTTGAGGTAGGGCAACAAATTGGCAAGCACCTTCTGCTTCGTCTCGTTGTTGAAGTAAATCATTACGTTGCGCAAAAAGATGACATCAAATGGCCCCGGTATATCGTGTGGGTCGAGCAGGTTGCAGTACATGAACTGGGTGCGCTCGCGCAAAGCACGGCAAATGAGCAACATACCTTGCTGATCGAGGATGCCTTTGAGGCAGTATTTTTTCAGTAGGTGTTTGGGGATGCCGTTGGTGCGCTCCAACGAGTACAGCCCCCGGTGGGCGCTAGAGAGCACTTTGGTGCTGATGTCGGTGCCCACAATGTCCCAACCCGCCATGCCTAAAGTATCGGCCAGCACCATTGCCACACTGTAAGCCTCTTCGCCAGTGGAGGAGGCCGCGCTCCAAACCTTAAAGTTACCTTGTCCCTTGCAGCGTGCAGCTTTCTCGCGCAGAAAATCAAAATGCTGCGGTTCGCGAAAAAAATAAGTCTCATTGGTGGTGATTAAGTCCACCATCGTTTGCCGCTCTTGGTCTTGGTTGTCTTGGCTCAGGTGCTGAAAATAAGCCCCAAAGCTGCGCAACCCCAAGGCGCGCAAGCGCTTGCCTAAACGCCCCACCAGCCACACCTTTTTTGCTTCCGACAGGCTGATGCCTGCAATGTCGTAAATCAGCTGCTGAAACTGTGAGAACTCGCGGCTGGAGATGGAATTTTCTCCATAGATTAGAAAATCGTCCACGGTATGGCCTTACTCCAGTTCAAGTGCCGAACGTACAGCGATTTCTTGCAACGATAGGATGGGGTCAATATCGAGCAGCACGACAAAATGCTGGTTGATTTTGACCATGCCCTTGATGAAATCGGGACGCAGGTGGGTGCCAAACTCAGGTGGTGGCTCTATGGCGTCGGGGGCAATTTCTAGCACTTCCGAGACGGCATCTACCACTATGCCCATCTTTTGTGCGCCTGTGCTTTGCGTGGCCTCATCGTGGTCGGGGTTGGTCTCTACCATCACGATGCAGGTGCGTTTACTGACGGCCCCGGCGCTGCGGCCAAAACGCACCGCCAAGTCGATCACCGGCACCACGCTACCGCGCAAATTGATGACGCCCCGAATCAGCGCCGGCACCAGCGGCACTGTGGTCAGGGCGTGGTACTCAATGATCTCGCGCACAGCCAGAATGCTCATGGCAAACATCTCCTCGCCCAGATGGAAGGTGAGGTACTGCGGTGGCTCGGTGCCTTGGGCGGTTTCCTTATCGGCAAGGGCTACGGGTGGAGCCAGGGTTTGCAATGTCAGGCTGGTCATGGCCGCCTCCGCAGGGAGCTAAGGTAGGCTAAAAGTGCACAAAGTGCGATTCGTCTGCATCAGAGTCTCCTGATGCCTGCAACCGTGCAGTGCTGGCTTTGCCCATGTGGGCTACGGAGGTACGTACCGCGATGCTGTTTGGTTTTTTGCCTGCTTGCCAAGGGGTCGGTTTGGGCCTGCTGGGCTGGCGCGCCCCCGTCTGGAAGAAGGACATGATCTCTTGCATACTGACGGCTTGAGAAGACATCTCTTCGGCGGTGGCAGCTAGCTCTTCAGAAGCGCTAGCGTTTTGCTGTGTGATTTGGCTCAGTTGGCTCATGGCGGCGTTGATCTGGTTCACGCCCACGGTTTGCTCTTGCGATGCCGCAGTGATCTCTTGCACCACGTCGGCGGTTTTTTGGGTAGCGGGCACGATCTCGTCGAGCAGTTTGCCCGCCCGTTCGGCCATCCCCACGCTATTGACGGCCAGTTGGCCGATTTCTTGCGCTGCCACTTGGCTGCGCTCGGCCAGTTTGCGCACCTCAGCGGCTACCACAGCAAAGCCTTTGCCATGCTCACCGGCGCGTGCCGCCTCAATGGCAGCATTGAGTGCCAGCAGATTGGTTTGGTAGGCAATGTCATCGATGATGCCAATTTTTTTGGCAATTTGCTTCATGGCCACCACGGTGTCATTGACTGCCTTACCGCCTTCTGCGGCTTTGGTGCTGCCTTCGGCAGACATACCGTCGGCGATTTTGGCGTTGTCGGTGTTTTGCTGGATGGAGGAGGCCATCTCGTTGATGGAGGCAGAAGTCTCTTCTACCGAGGCCGCTTGTTCACTGGCCGCTTGCGATAGCGACTGTGAGGTCGATGAGACCTGCACCGTGGCCGAGGCCAAGGCGTCTGCCGTGGTATTGATCTCCGTAATGGTTTGCGCCAGCTTGGCTACCATGTTGTTGACGCTGTCTTGGAAGTTTTTGATCTCTCCCTTGTACTGGCCTTGTAAGCTCTTGGTCAGATCGCCCCGCTCGATCTCGCTGATGACGGCAATCACCTTGTCAATCGGTTCGATGATGCCGTTCAGGGTTTGGTTGATTCCTTCGACCAGTTTGCGGAAATCGCCTTGGTGTTTGTTCGCGTCGGCACGCATGTGCAATTGACCCTCATTGCCTGCTTGGATGAGGCTGTTGATGTCGTGCAGCACAGTTTGAATGGATTGGGTCATGCTTTGCATGGCGGCCATCAAGCTAGTGTTGTCGCCGCTTTTGAGCACAATCTTGGTGCTGAAATCGCCTGTGGCGATGCGGTTGGCAATATTTGCCGCCTCGTCGGGTTCTCCGCCGAGTTGGCGCAGCACCGAGCGTGTCACTACCCAGCTGATTATGCCCACCGTGAGCAGCGTAATGGCTGCAATGAGCATGGATATGGTCAGTGCCCGATCTTTGACAGTGACAGCTTCTGTCATGCCTTTTTTGCCCAAGACAACGTTGTAGTCAACGTGTTCTTCCAGCGCCTTCTCGGCTTGGTCGCCAGTTTTGCGGGCGGCTGCTATTTTTGTTTTGACGAGTTCTGAGTCGGGCCCGTGGCGGCGAACATCTTGATTTAGTTGAGTGACTTGGGCATCGTAGTCCGCATACTGCTTGCTCAGTTGTTGCAAGAGCGCACGGTCTTTGTCATCTGCAATGGCCTCTTTTTCATACTCTTTGAGGGCTTGCGCCACGCCCTCGCGATCTTTGCGGATCAGGTTTTCAAGCTCTACCCAGCCCGCTTCGGTATCGGTCAATACCAAGCGGTTGAAGTTGCGCCGGTAGGTCAGGAAGTGTTTTTGTGCTGCCATCAGCATGGTCAAAGACGGCACCGTGTTTTCGTTGCTGAAGTTGGCCGCTTCAAACACCCGCCCCATGTTCTCATGGGCTAGGCCCGTTAGCAGAACGATGCCCAGCAGGGCTGATCCTGCCAAGAGGCTCATTTTTTTGGTGATGGTGAGTTTCATGGTCAATGCATCTTCCTTCTTAGGGCAGAACGCCGTTACAGCGGCACGGCTGTGCCGTTGTGCGAATGATGGGGGCTGGGGGTGTTGCTGTGGTATTTGCGGGCGTCGCGGCGGGTCACGTAGCGCACCAGACTGGGTATATCCATAATCAGCGCCACCCGGCCTGAGCCTAGGATCGTGAAGCCACTGATACCGGCCACGCCCTGAAACACCGTCCCCAGTGGGCGGATCACGGTTTGGTGTTCCCCTTGCAGGGTATCGACCACCAGCCCAGCGCGGTGGCCCGCATAGCTAACCACCACCACGTTCTCGCGCACCACTGGTTGCAGCAAAAAGGCCAGTTCTGGGTCTATGGCGCTGCTGCCTTGCTCCTCAGGGGCTGGGGCATCGGCAATGGCAAACAACTGCTTGAGCCGGATAAAGGGCAGCACTTCGCCGCGCAGGTCGAGCTGGTCGCGTCCTTGGGAGGCCTGCATTTCTTCGGTGGTAAGTTCTACGCATTCTTCTAGCATGTCCAGCGGAATGACAAACGAAGACTGGCCCACTCCTACCAAAAAGCCGTTAATGATGGCCAGCGTCAGGGGCAGGCGGATGCGGATGGTGGTGCCTACCCCCTCGGTGCTGTCAATTTCGGTGCTGCCGCGCAGGGCCATGATGTTGCGCCGCACCACATCCATGCCCACGCCGCGACCCGACAGGTTGTTGATCTTCTCGGCGGTAGAAAAACCCGGCTCAAAAATCAGGTGGTGGATTTCGTTGTCTGACAGCACTTGGTCGGGTTTGACCAAGCCGCGCTCGATGGCTTTGGCCAGAATGCGCTGCTTGGCCAAACCACCGCCATCGTCCGAGACCTCAATGACGATACTGCCTGAGTCGTGGTAGGCGTGCAGGCGCAGCGTGCCTTGGGCTGGTTTGCCGCGTGCTTGGCGCACCTCGGCCGATTCAATGCCGTGGTCTATGGAGTTGCGCACCAGATGGGTGAGCGGGTCACTGATTTTTTCGACCACCGTTTTGTCTAGTTCGGTCTCGGCTCCACTGACCTCCAGCACGATGTCTTTGCCGATTTCTTTGGAGACATCGCGCACTACGCGCTGAAACTTATTAAAGGTGGCACCAATTTGCACCATGCGCAGTTGCAAGGCCGAATTGCGTACCTCTTCGACCAGCCGGTTCATGACCGAGGCGGCTTCAGCCAGTTCGGGCGCGCCGTGCTTGAGTGCATACAGGTTGACGCTGGCGCTGGCAATGATGAGCTCGCCCACCAAGTTGATGTGCTCGTCCAGCGTTTGCGCATTGACGCGGATCAGGCTTGCATCAGCACTCTTGGCCTCTTTGGGCCGGGGCACCGTGGTCATGGCGGTGCTGGGGCTGGGCGCAGCGGCGCTGACAGAGCCAGCAGCTGGTGTTGGTACTGCGCTGGCTATGGTGGTGCCTGGTGCCGTGTTGTTGGGTTCTGCCACAGCGGCGGCCAAGGCTCCAGTGCGGGCCAGAAAGGCATCCGCTTCGGCACGGGTGAGGCTGGCGCATTCCACCAGCCGCTCTGCTTGCACCAAGCGTTGTTCAGCCGAGGCATCGGTGCTGTCAAAGTAATCTGGCAGCGGGCTGTGCGGTGGCAGGATGCGGATGTGGGCCTCATCACGCACAAACTCGAACACGTTTTCGATGGCGGCTTGTTCGGCCTCGCTGTCGTAGCAGATTTCAAAACCCAGATAGCAGTCCTCAGGGTTCATCTCATCACTGGCTGGGATGGCGTCGCTGAGGGTCACGATGTGGATGATCTGGCCCAAGGTGCTCAGGTATTGCAAAAACGCGACCGGATCCATGCCGTTGCGCAACACATCGCGGCCAAAGCGCAGCGAGATATGCCAGTGACTGGTGGTGGCGTAATCTCCGGGGGGCAGTTCGGCGGGCGGCGCGTTGGCCCAAGCGGCCTCGTCGGCGGCTGGTGCGCAGGGGGGCTGTGCAGGCGCTGGTGTTGCCGAACAAGTGTCGGGCAGTAGAGGGCTGGCGTGGTCGCTGGATTTGAGCCGCTCTACCAGTGCTTGGCTCTGCTGGTGCAGCTCTGAACTGGGCATTTGGTTGTTGGCTACCAGATCGACCAAAGTACCAATGTGGTCACACACCTCTAACAGCAGGGCAACCAACTCATGGGTAATGGGCAACTCGAACGCACGCACTTTGTCGAGCACGTTCTCGGCATGGTGGGTGAAAGAGACCAGATGGTCGATACCAAACAGACCTGCCGAGCCTTTGATGGTGTGGGCGGCGCGGAAGATGGCGTTGATGAGGTCGCTGTCGTTGGGGGTGTGCTCCACTCGCAGCAGAGCCTGTTCCATGCTTTCCAGCAGCTCGCGGCTTTCACCGATGAAGGTTTGAAGAGCTTCGTCTAGGTTCATGCGCAACGGCCCTCAGAGATGGGGTAAATGAACCAAATGGGTTTGGCCACAGGCATTTGTGTTAAGCACGGTGCAGTAGGACATAGGCTATACCTATTACCGATGAAAACTATACTACCTCTAGCAAAAAAAGCAGTAGCCGTGGGCCATGCTACGAATTGTGGCTGGTGCTGTATATCCCCTCTGTGCTGATTTTTGATTCAGTGGATACTGATTCATCATCAGGTAATACTGAGTTCCTAAGTGCTTTGGGTCTGCACAGGTGCATCCATCATGAGGTTAGCAAAGGAGCGTTGTACGATGAAGCCTGTCCATGTGGTTCTGACCGATGACCACCAATTGGTGCGCAGTGGCTTGCGCCAGCTTTTTCTGGAAGTGGGCCAGATCGTCGTGGTGGCAGAGGCCGCAGATGGTCAGCAATTGCTGGAGTTGCTGCCCGGTTGCGCTGTGGACGTGCTGGTGCTTGATCTGTCCATGCCCGGCTTGAGCGGGGTTGAGCTGCTCAAGCGGCTGCGGCTGTCTTATCCGCAACTGCCGGTATTGGTGTTGTCGATGCACACCGACCCGGATGTGGTGGCCCGCGTGCTACGCGCTGGGGCAGCGGGCTATCTGAGCAAAAATTGCGCCCCTGCGGTGTTGGTAGAGGCGGTGCATAAAATTGCCGCTAACGGGCACTATATTGATCCGGCGCTGGTCGATGCCGTGGTGTTTCGCTATGGCAGCAAGGTGACGACCGAGGTGGCTGCCGGGCAGTTGTCACCACGGGAGTTGCAAGTGTTGGAGCGCATTGCTGCGGGGCTGTCGTTGGGTGAGATTGCCCAAGAGTTGCATCTGAGCCCCAAGACGGTCAGCACGCACAAGATGCACCTGATGAAAAAACTCGATCTGCGCAATAGTGTCGATCTGCTCAAGTATGCCGTGCGCCAAGGCATGACCGTGAGCTAAGTAGCCAGTCCTTTAAGGCGAGGTGAGGTGGCTTGCACCAAAGCCAGAAGTTCGGTCAGGGCATGGGCCACAGTGGCTGCCCGCACGCCAGCCCGGTCGCCCGCAAACTGTTGGCACTGGCTGTGCGTGTGCCCCGCTACACACCAAGCCAACCAGACAGTGCCCACGGGCTTGTCGGCACTGCCGCCGCCGGGGCCTGCCACGCCGGTCACAGCAACGCTGACTTGGGCACCAGAGTGGGCCAAGGCCCCTTGGGCCATCGCCCGCGCTACCGGCTCACTGACGGCACCGTGGGTGGCAATCAGGTCAGCGGGCACGCCCAACAGCTCGGTTTTGGCGGCATTGGAGTAGCTGACCCAGCCGCGCTCAAACCACAGGCTAGAGCCTGCCAGCTCGGTACAAGCGGCGGCAATCAAGCCACCGGTGCAGCTTTCGGCGCTGGCCAGCATCCAGCCACGCGCTTGCAAGGCGTCGGCCAAGGCCAAGATGGTGTGATCCATAGCAGAAGAATCGCTCATACAAAGAAAAATCGCCACAGGGCAATCACCAACAGGGTACAAAAGGCGGCCACAAAATCATCAAACAAAATGCCCCAGCCTCCACGCCAGCCAAAGCCCTTGAATAACTGATCGGCCCATGCCACTGGGCCGGGTTTGGCGGCATCAAAAAAGCGAAACAGCAGAAAAGCCGTGAACTGGCCCCAAAAGCCCATCGGCATGGCCAGCCAGAGTACCAGCCAAAAGGCCACCACTTCGTCCCAGACAATGGCACCGGGGTCGGCTACGCGCAAGGCCCGCGCCGTGACGGTGCAGGCCCACCAACCGCCCAGCGTGGCAAAGGCAATCAGCAGGCCCATGCGCAGGGGGTCGAGCCAGTGTTGCAGCAGCAAAAAGGCCAGCCATGCCCACGCTGTGCCCACGGTACCGGGGGCGGTGCGTGCCAAACCAGCACCGCAGCCCAAAGCAATGAAATGGGCCGGATGCACCAGCAAGAAACGGGTGGTCAGGGCCACGGGAGGGGCGTCGTACTGCACGGGCATAGGGCAATGGAATGGATCAGGGCACGCGGGGAGAGGGTGGTAGAGCGCTTAATGGTGCTCTAGCAGTTCTAGCTCTTTGCTGTAGCGCACGGTGTGTTCGGCGCTAAAGCTGGCACTGGCCCCGGCGGCCAGTGGCTGCTGCCACACGATGGTACCGGGCTGGCTGCCCCAAGTGAGGCTGCTGGGGGCAGGTTGGTAGTGGGACTCGACCTCGATTTTTTCGTGCCGCGAGATGGGCGCAGCGTGCAGCACCTGCAAGGTGATAGCGGTGCTATGGCGGCTGTCGATGTGGTAGCTGCGCCGGGTGCGGCGCTCGGTGCGCGAGCCGGTCAGGCCGGTGCTGCCGGTCATGTTTTCTGGCGCAGTGGCGCGCACCCGCACCAATTCATCACGGCCAAAAGACAGGCTGCTGCCTTGGGCGCTTTGGTCTGCATTAGCGGCGGCAAAGTCCAGCTGCCCGGTGCCAACAAAAGCCCCATCGCGGTACAAGCCCACCGGGCCAGCAGGCCAGACGCCGGGCGGCGCTTGTAACTGTGCCACCAGATAGGCGGCTTCTTCCTCCGCCGGAGCGATGCGGGTGAGCAACTGCGCATTGGCTTGGTGGCTGCCCAAAGCCAGCGTTACGCGCTGGCCGCTAGAAGGCACGCTGATGCGCTGGGGCACCGCAAATTCAGTGGCAAAGCCTTTGTTAAAGACACTGACATCGAACGAGGGCATCTCTTCTTGCAGCACGATGGCGCGGGTTTTGGCGGCCATATTCTCGTGCCGAGCGGGTGCAGGCGCTGGTGCCATCGCCATCATCGGCATGGCAACCGATTGTGGTCTGGGGGGCGGGGCTATATCCAGCGTCCACGGCCTAGGCAAGCGCCCTTGGGTGGCGCGCCCCGGCTGGCCGGTGGACAGCGTGAGTTGCACATTGCTCCAGTCCTCGCCGCTGGCTTGGGCCACCAAAGCCAGCCGTTCTAGTTGCACGGCGGCTTTGTCGGCTTGCAGTGTGGCTCGGTAGCTGGGCTGCCAGCCGGGGCCGCGCACTTGGTAAGACAAGCGCAGTTCGGCCTCTTGCGCTGTGGCTAAATTCACGGTGACGGACACCACCTGCGCCCGTAGGCTGGCAACGCGGCCTTGCTCGGTCAACAGCGGCTTGAGGGCCAATTCCAGCGCTTGCTGGCGGCGCTCCAATTGGTGGCTGCGTTGTAAGGCATTTTGCGACGACAGGCGCAGCGCCTCGGCGGTGGCCGTGACCTGCGCCGCGCTGGCCGGGGCAATACGCGCCTCTACCTTGCCCTCGGCAGGGGCACCGGGGGCGGCTCCGGCCACATTGCCCAGATAGCGCTGCGCCAGTTGCAGCGCCTCCATCTCGGCCCTGACTTGGGCGATTTGGTCTTCGAGCGTGCGGATTTGGCCTTCTAGCGGGCTGGCGCATTCTGGCGTCACATCGCGGTCTTTGGTCTCGACATGGAACTCGCCCACGCGCACAGCCGCATCGGCTTGCACTTGCAGGCTGGCGCTATCGAGCGAGGCGGGCAAACAACTAAAGGTGAAACTGCGCGCCCCAGAGGCGACGCGGGCCACCCGCTCTACCGTGGCGCTGCCTGGATACACCGTGACTTTGGCAATGCGCGAGGCTGCGCTGGCATCAGCGGCTGGTGCGGCGGTAGTGGCTGCATAGCCACTGTGGCAGGCCGTAGCGGCCAGCAGGGCTAACGCCAGCGGACGGGGCCAGACAAAAGACAATCGGTTCAAGGGAGCCTCCTGAAAATCTGCACGAAACACGTTGTTAGGCCATCTGGCTAATCGTTTGGCGAAAGCGCCGCAGCGCCGCGACAAACAGCACACTGCCAATGGCGATGATGGCCAGCATTTGCGGCCAGACCACATCCATCCCGGCCCCCCGGTACAGTATCGCCTGCCCCGCTGCCACAAAATGCGTGGTCGGCGCTGCCAGCATGATGTTTTGCACCAATAGCGGCATACTCTCGCGCGGTGTGGTGCCCCCCGAAAGCATCTGTAAAGGCAGCAGCACCAACACCAACAACATCCCAAACTGTGGCATAGACCGGGCCACAGTGGCTAGAAAAATCCCCATCGACGTGGTAGCAAACAAATGCAGCGCCGCCACCAGCATGAACAGCGCCACCGACCCTTGTATCGGCACCTGCAACGCCCCTTGCACCACCAAGATCAGCGATACCAGCACCGCCCCCAATACCACCAGCCCCATCGACCAGACTTTCGCCAGCATGATCTCGCCGGGGGTCACGGGCATGACCAAGAGGTGCTCAATCGTGCCGTGCTCGCGCTCGCGGATCAAAGCCGCCCCCGTGAGAATGACCGACAGCATCGTGACGGCGTTGATGATCTCGGTCAGGGAGCCAAACCAGCCCGGTTCCAGATTGGGGTTAAAGCGCAGGCGCACGTTCAGCTCGGCGGGCAGGGGGGGGCTGCCCCGGTGGCGCTGCACAAACTCGGTTACTTCGGTGCTCACCATCTGCTGGATATAGCCGCTGCCGGTAAAGGCTTGGCTCATGCGGGTGGCATCGACGTTAAGCTGAATGGCCGGAGAGCGCCCCGCCAGCACATCGCGTTGGAAGTTGGGCGGAATATCCAACACAAAGGTAAATTTGCCGTTGTCCATGCCCTGATCCATCTCGGCCAGCGTAATGAGCCGGGGCGTGAGAAAGTGCGGTGGATAAAAGCTGCTGACAATACGCGCCGACAGCGGCGAGCTGTCTTCATCGACGATGGCAATGGCCGCCTTGTGCAAGCTCTCCGGCATGGCGGTGGCCGCAACATAAATCGACACCGTGAAGGTGTAGACGATCAAAAACAGCATCATCGGGTCGCGCGCCAGACTCCACAACTCCTTGACGCCCAAACGGTAGATATTGGCAAGGGAGACGGTGTGGACGCGCATCAGGACTCCTGCTTCTTCAGCAGCAAAATCGCTGTGCCCACAATCACCGGCGCGGCCAGCAGCAGCGGCCACAGCGAGGGCCACAGGTGGCTAATGTCCAGTGCCTTGCTAAACACCCCCCGGCTGATGGTCAAAAAATGCGTGGCAGGGTAGATATGGCCGATAAAGGCCCCCGTACCTTCCAGTGATGACACCGGATGGATCAGCCCAGCAAACTGCACACAGGGGATCAGGGTACCGATCATGGTGACAAACATCGCTGAAATCTGGCTCTTGGTAAAGGTAGAGGCCAGCAGGCCAAAGCCAGTGGACGAGATGACAAACAGCAATGCCGTGCCGGTGAGCGTAGCCAAGCTGCCTTTGAGTGGCACGTTAAACACCGTCACCGCCAGCAGCGTCATCAGCGCAAAATTGAACATCGCCAACACAATGTACGGCAACTGTTTGCCCAGCAGAAACTCGGCCCGCGTGACGGGTGTGACGTACAGGTTGAGGATAGAACCCAGTTCTTTTTCGCGCACCACCGACAGCGCGGCCAGCATGGCCGGAATCAGCATCAGCAGCAGCGGAATCACTGCGGGCACCATTGCCGGTAGGCTGCGCACATCGGGGTTGTAGCGGTAGCGGGTTTCGATTTGGCTCAGGGGCTGGCTAGATTGCCCCAGCCGGTGCTTGGCCCAATCGGCTAGCCATGTCAGGTGGATGGCTTGGGCATAGGCACGGATGGTCTCAGCCCGCTGCGGCATGGCACCATCCACCCAAGCGGCCACCTGCGCGGTGCGGCCATGTTGCAGGTCACGCGTAAAGCCGGGGGGTATCTCAATCGCCAGCGCAATCTCGCCGCTGCGCATCCGCTGGTCGAGTTCGGCGTGGCTGTGCAGTGGCGGCTTTTCAATAAAGTAGCGCGAACCTGAGAGGTGCAGCGCGTAGTTCTGGCTCAGGCTGGTTTGGTCTTGGTCTAACACGGCATAGGAGAGGTCTTCGACATCCATGTTGATGCCATAGCCAATGATGAACATCAGCAGCGCCGTGCCCAGCAGCGCCAGCGTGGCGCGCACCGGGTCGCGGCGCAGTTCTAGCCATTCACGCCACATATAGCTGATAGCCCGCCCAAAGCTAAACCATGCAGGCCGGGGGGCAGGGGCGCTGTGGGTGTTGTTGGGTAGTGTGGTGGCTGCGCTGGTGGGCTGCGGCGTGGTGGTATCGGCTTCGCCGCTGGCGTCGCGCAGGTAGGCGATAAAGGCGGCTTCTAACGAGGTGGCACCGCGCTCGGCCACAATCTGCGCGGGCGGCGCACTGACCAGCACCTTCCCCGCGTGCATTAGCGAGATGCGGTCGCAGCGCTCGGCCTCGTTCATGAAGTGGGTAGAGATAAAAATCGTCACCCGGTCGCGCCGCGACAGCTCAATCAGCAGCCGCCAAAAATTGTCGCGGGCCACCGGATCTACGCCAGAAGTCGGCTCGTCCAAAATCAGCAACTCTGGGCTGTGTACCATTGCCACCGCCAAGGAGAGGCGCTGGCGCAGGCCCAGCGGCAGGGCATCGGGCAAGCTGCTTTGCACGTCTTGCAGGCCAAAGCGCTCCAGCATGGTCTGTACGCGTTGCGCGACCTCCGATTCCGGTACATGGAACAAACGTGCGTGCAGCACCAAGTTTTGCAGCACGGTTTGCTCGCCATAGAGCGAGAACGCCTGTGACATATAACCCACCCGCCGCCGGGTATCGAGGTCTTCAGGGTCTACTGGCTGGCCGAACAACCACGCTTGGCCTTCGCTGGCGGGCAGCAGGCCAGTCAGCATTTTCATGGTGGTGGATTTACCGCAGCCGTTGGAACCCAAAAAGCCAAAAATCTCGCCGCGCTGGATACGAAAGTCCACATGATCGACGGCGATAAAATCACCAAAGCGCATGGTCAGGCCTTGGGCTTCGATGGCGATGTCGTGGGCTTCGGGTGCGGTCAGGGGGCTGATCTGCACCGGGGCGTGGCCGTTTTTCTTTTCTGGTGGCAGCAAGGCGATAAATGCAGCTTCGAGGTTATTGCTACCGGTCTGCGCCAGCAATTGCTGTGGGCTACCGGTGGCCAGCACCTGCCCATCGTCCATCGCTACCAGCCAGTCAAAGCGCTGGGCCTCGTCCATGTAGGCGGTAGCGACAATCACGCTCATCTCTGGCCGCGTGTGGCGGATACCGGCAATCAAATCCCAAAACTGCGCCCGTGCCAGTGGATCGACGCCGGTGGTCGGCTCGTCCAGAATCAACAGATCAGGGTCGTGGATCAGTGCGCAGCACAGGCCCAGCTTTTGTTTCATGCCGCCCGACAGCTTGCCCGCAGGCCGATCCAGAAACGGGTGCAGGCCAGTGCTGTGCGTCAGGTGGTCAATGCGTTGGCGGCGCTCGGTGGCATCGTGGCCGAACAGGCGGCCAAAAAATTGCAGGTTTTCTTCTACCGACAGCGTGGGATACAGGTTCTTGCCCAAGCCTTGGGGCATATAGGCAATCTGCGGGCAAACGGCGTTGCGGTGCGCTTTGCTGCGCATATCGCCACCCAGCACCTGCACTTGGCCCTGTTGCAAGGCCCGCGCTCCAGCCAGCAACGACAATAAGCTCGATTTGCCCACGCCATCGGGGCCAATCAACCCGACCATGCAACGCGCCGGAATGTCCAGCGTGATGCCATGCAGGGCTTGGGTGTTGCCATAGCGCAGGCCCACCCCGGCCAGTTGCACCACGCTGGGAGGGCTGGCAGATGCCATGCCTTACTCCGGCAGCTTGACGGCCAGATGGGCAGGCCATGCCTGCGCTGCATCGGGCTTGAGCCAAGCCACGCCGGGCAGGCCGGTTTTGACCAGCGCTTGGTGCTTTTGTAGCAGTTCGGGCGCTATCTGTGCCTTCACGCGAAACATCAGCTTCTGCCGCTCGTTGGCGGTTTCTACCGTTTTGGGTGTGAATTGCGCTGTGCTCGATACAAACGACAGTGGTGCCGGAATCACATACTGGGGCAGGGCATCGAGCACGATACGCACCTCGCTGCCCAGCGCCAGTTGGCCTGCCACGGTCTCCGGCACAAAGAAGGTCATGTAGACGTCAGACAGGTCGATCAGGTTGAGCACCTTGCCACCGGCCCCAATCACTTCGCCCGGTTGGGCAATGCGGTATTGCACTCGGCCACTGCGCGGCGCAGTCAGGGTGTGGTCGGCTATCTCGGCTTGCAGCCGGGCCACGGTGGCCTGTGCGGCTGTGACGCTGGCGCGTGCGCCCCGCACTTGGGTGCGCGCTGCTGTCACTGCCGCCGTAGCCGCCTGCGCTTGCGCCTGTGTCGCCATGAGCGCCGCTTGCAGGCTGCGCTCGCGGGCACGGTCATCATCTACTTCTTGCGCAGAGGAAGCTCCATCGCCGGCGAGGGCCGCAGAGCGGGCCAGACGCTGGCTGGCAGCTTGCAGTTCACTTTGGCGCTGGATGACCAGTGCTTGCGCGGCGCGCTGCTCGCTATCGCGCACCGCCACTTGGGCTTCGGTGCTGGCAATGGTGGTTACGGCTTGCTGCTCGTGGGCGCGGGCCTCGTCTAGCGAGGCTTGCAGGCTATCGACCTGCATCTGCGCTAGGGCTTGCCCAGCGTGTACCAATTCGCCCTCTTTCACGGCAACGCTGTGCACCCGGCCCCCCAGTTTGGCGGCAATGTCGATTTCGGTGGCCTCGGTGCGGCCATTGCCACTGACCAGCCCTGCGGTGTCTGACGGGCCGGGATGCCAGTGCATCCAAGCATAGGTGCCTGCGGCCAAGGCGGCAGCGGCCAAAGCCAAGGGAATCAGCCGGTGTGTGCGGGGGGTGGTCAAGGTGTGCCTTTGTCCAATCAGTGCTAAGTTTAAGACCATAGAGCGGCGCAAGCCAACCACCCCCAAGCATTACGCTACATTACCCGCCATGAGCGTTGCCTACAGCCACTCCACCGTCCAGTGCCTGACGGTGGTTGCCCAGCACCACGGTATTCAGGCCCTGCCTGAACGCCTAATCCATGAGTACGCCCTGCCCGCCAGCGAGCCCGATGATGCTCTGCTGCGCCGCATGGCCAGCGACATTGGCCTCAAAGCCAAAACCGTAAAAACCGACTGGGCCAGCCTGCTGCAGTTTCAGGGCGTGTTTCCTATGCTGGCGCGCAAGCACGATGGTCACTCGCTCATCATTGCTGGTATTGAGACCGACCCCGCCGATCAGCAGCGCAAGGTAGCCGTACTCGACCCGCAAGACCCCAGCCGACGCGTGCGGCTGTGGAGCGAGGCTGAGTTTGTGCCGCTGTGGTCGGGCGCACTGGTGTTGCTCAAGCGCCAATATGCTTGGCTCGATGCCGACCAGCCCTTTGGCCTGCGCTGGTTTATCCCCGAAATTTTTCGCCAGCGCAAAGCGTTTCGGGATATTGCCATTGCCGCCATCATGCTGCAACTGTTGGGCTTGGGCATGCCCATTTTTTCGCAGTTAGTGATTGACAAGGTGCTGGTACACCAAAGCTACTCTACCCTGACCGTGCTGGCCGTAGCCATTGTGGCGGTGATGCTGTTTGAGGCCATCTTTAGCTTTGCGCGCCAGTACCTGCTGCTGCACGCCACCAACGTCATGGACGTGCGCCTGTCCAAACGCACCTTTAGCCATTTGCTGTCGCTGCCGATTGATTATTTTGAGAGCCACACGGCTGGGGTCATTGCACGCCACATGCAGCAGGTGCAAGCCATTCGCAACTTTTT
>JAIESZ010000307.1 GCA_019745615.1 Burkholderiaceae bacterium | reverse complement strand
CCGCTACTGCACCCCGGCGAAGCATTCCAGTACAGCAGTGGCTGCCAATTGCGCACCCCCAGCGGCACCATGCACGGCAGTTTTCACTGCGTGGCCGACGATGGCGAGGGCTTTGACTGCCCCATCCCCTTGTTTATGCTGGAGGCTACCAATGCCGAAGCGCCAGATCAGCCCCTAAGCGCAAGGGTGTTGCATTGACGCGGCCCCGCTACGATCTGCACCGCCTGCTGAAGCAACTTGATCCACAGGCTCACTTGGCGCAGCGCCACCTCTGGCTGATGAACGCACTCAGCTGGGCACCGTGCTGCTGGCGACCGGAATCTTCGCGGCGGCGGGCATGGGTTTGGGCTTGCTAGAGACGCTGGCCTACCTACCGTTTCTGGCCTCGCCATTCCCCACCCACCATCTGACGCAAGGGCAGCCATGCACTACAAGCGCCACAATGGCGGCATGGGTGAATTTGATCTGATTGCACGTTATTTCACGCGGCCCGTGCGCCGGGCAGTGTTGGGGGTGGGCGACGACTGCGCGCTGCTACAGCCCCGCACTGGGATGCAACTGGCTATCTCCAGCGATATGCTGGTAGAGGGGCGGCATTTTTTTGCCGGAACGGATGCCTACCGTCTGGGCCACAAAGCATTGGCCGTCAACCTGAGTGATTTGGCTGCCTGCGGTGCCCAGCCTGTAGCCTTCACGCTGGCGCTGGCTCTGCCTAGGGTGGATGAGCCTTGGTTGCAAGCCTTTTCTAGCGGGCTGTTGGCGCTGGCCGATGCCCACGGTTGTGAGCTGATCGGGGGCGATACCACGCAAGGGCCGCTCAATATCTGCATCACGGTGTTTGGCGAGGTGCCTGCTGGGCAAGCGCTGCTGCGCAGTGGCGCGTGCGCTGGGGACGATTTGTATGTCAGCGGCCATCTGGGTGATGCCCGGCTGGCGTTGGAGTGTTTGCTCGGCCATTTTGCCTTACCCCCGGCCTTGCTGGCTCCAGCACAGCAGCGGCTGGAAGCGCCTACACCGAGGGTAGCACTGGGACAGGCACTGCGCGGCATCGCTAGTGCGGCACTGGATGTGAGCGATGGCCTGCTGGGGGACTTGAGCCATCTCCTGCGCGCCTCAGGAGTTGGGGCGTGTGTCGATACCTCCTGCACCAGCGCCTTGCTGGCGACACAGGTTGCAGCCAGCCAAGCGGGTCAACCCTTGGAAGTAGAACGGGTACGACAATGCACCCTCGCAGGGGGTGACGATTACGAATTGCTGTTTACCGCAGCACCTGAGCAGCGCCATGCGGTACTGGCTGCCGCACAGACCAGCGCCACCGCCGTCACGCGCATTGGCACCATAGAGGCCAGCCCCGGTCTGCGCTTGATGGATGGCCAAGGCCAAACCATCACGGCGCGTTATGCTTCGTTTGACCACTTTGCCTGAGGGAACCCACCATGCCCGGCCCCACCACGCCCCCTTCCGCACCCGCCTCCAGCATCCAAGAAGGGCTAGAGCTTGCAGAACAACAAGAACGGCAACAGTCACAGCAGGAATCGGGCAACAGCACCGCCGCCGACGTGTTGTCTGAAGGCGTTGACATCCTGGATGCGCTGGGCAGCCTCTCAGACATCGCCTGTGATGTCGGTGGTGCCGTGCTATCGACGGCGGGCGATGTGCTCTCAGCCGTGGGCCAAGGCATTGGCAGCGTGCTAGAGGGGCTGGGGGATCTTTAAGATCGGGTTGAATGCTTTACGTTGACGTAAACGTCAACTATCATGGCGTGCTCTGTTTCGGCCCGCTAGGCCGGTCATATCCCAACGTTATGCCTCACACTTCCCAATCTACCATCACCACCCAAGACCAATGGGTGCCCGTTCCACAAGGCCGTCTTTTTGTGCGCGTCTGGACGCCACAGACCGTGGTGTCACAGGTGCCGATCATCCTGCTGCACGACTCTTTGGGCAGCGTGGTGCTGTGGCGGGGTTTTCCGGCGGCACTGTGTGCCGCCACTGGGCGGCAAGTTGTGGCCTATGACCGGCTGGGCTTTGGTCAGTCCAGTCCCTACACGGGCAAGCTGCCACTGGATTTTGTGCTGCAAGAGGCCGTGGGCAGTTTTGCTGCCGTGCGTCAGCAGTTGGGCATTGGGCGTTTTGCCCTGTTTGGTCACAGCGTGGGCGGCGGCATGGCAGTGGGCTGCGCAGCCCAGTTTGCCGATGCCTGTGTGGCCTTAGTGGCCGAATCGGCCCAAGCATTTGTGGAAGACCGCACCATCCAAGGGCTGCAAGAGGCCAAGGTGTTTTTCAGCGATGCCGAGCAGATAGCGCGTCTGCAAAAGTACCACGGCGACAAAGCACCGTGGGTGCTGGAGGCTTGGATTGGTTCTTGGCTTAATCCGGCCATTGCCGATTGGTCACTAGACCCTGCGTTGCCTCTGGTCGCTTGCCCGGTGCTCGCCATTCACGGCGTTGATGATGAATATGGCACCCATCTCCATCCAGAACGGATCGTTCAAAGCACGGGTGGGCCTGCACAGCTGGCACTGATGCAAGATACCCGGCATATACCCCACCGCGAAAAAGAGCCAGAAGTGCTAGCCTTGGTAGCCCACTTCTTAGCGGACAAACCATAACTGCACCGGTTTGCTGCAAAACTGGACTTGTCCCATTTTGACGGGCAAGGTGAAAAGGGGGGCAACTTGACGTGGGCGCTGCACTCTGGTGCAGTCTGATCTATTTTTGTGCTGCCAAGATGGGCAAGTCGTTGTACGCTCCAAGGCTAGAACAGCGTATTTTTTTGAGAATCCCCATGCCCATCACCCCCCAGCAAGCGCTCCAGCGCACCATTGAGCACCGCGAAATCTTCCACGACGAAATGCTGCACCTGATGCGGCTCATCATGCGCGGCGAACTCTCGCCCGTGATGACTGCCGCCATCGTCACGGGCCTGCGCGTGAAAAAAGAAACCATTGGCGAGATTGCTGCCGCCGCACAGGTGATGCGCGAGTTTTCGCACAAGGTGCAGGTGGCCGATAGCACCCATCTGGTCGATATTGTGGGCACGGGTGGCGATGGGGCCAACACCTTCAATATCTCCACCTGTGCCACCTTTGTCATTGCCGCCGCTGGTGGCAAAGTGAGCAAGCATGGCGGGCGCGGCGTGAGCAGCAAAAGCGGCAGCGCCGATGCCATGGAGGCGCTGGGCGTACACATCAACCTGACTGCCGAGCAGATTGCCCAGTGCATTGCCGAAGTGGGTGTGGGCTTCATGTTTGCCCCCAACCACCACCCAGCCATGAAGAATGTGGCCCCGGTGCGCAAAGAACTGGGTGTGCGCACCATCTTCAATATCTTGGGGCCGTTGACCAATCCGGCCAGCGCGCCCAATATCCTGATGGGCGTGTTCCATGAGGATTTGGTCGGCATCCAAATACGTGCCTTGCAGCGTTTGGGGGCCGAGCACGCACTGGTGATTTATGGCCGCGATGGCTTGGATGAGATCAGCCTAGGCGCTTCCACCTTGGTGGGCGAGCTAAAAAACGGCCAGATCACCGAGTACGAGATTCACCCCGAAGATTTTGGCCTGCCGATGGTGGGCACGCGCCAGTTGCGCGTCGAGACGCCGGAGCAATCCCGCGCTATCGTGCTCGATGTGCTGGCAGGCAAAGCTGGCCCAGCACGCGATATCGTGTGCCTCAATGCCGGGGCGGCGCTGTATGCGGCCAATGTGGCCGACAGCATTGCCGCTGGTTTGGCGCTGGCGCAACAAGCCATTGACAGCGGCGCGGCCCAAGCCAAACTAGACGCTCTGGTGGCCTACACGCAAAAAGTAGCCGCCTAAGCTGTCAAGGTACACACCATGTCCACCAGTCTTTGGGACGCACCCATTTGGCAAGACTCCGGCACTTGGATTGTGCTGGGCATTTCGCTGTTGTTTCTGGTGGTCGGGGTGGTCATGCACCGCATCATCATGAAAGTGGTGCGTACCCCGCCACCGCCCGACTCAGCACCACCAGAAAATCAGCCCCCGCGTTAATCGGCACCCCAATAGCCCGACAATGCAAGTGCAAAATGCCGTACGCCACATCGGCGCGCCACCCCACCTCAAGCCCCCACCATGTCTGACATTCTGAAAAAAATCTGCGACGTCAAAGTCCAAGAAGTTGCTGCGGCCAAGAACTCCAAATCCCTGTCGGCCATGCGTGCCGACGCCGAAAGCCGCGTACTCACGCGCGATTTTGTGGGCGCTTTGCGCGCCAAAATTTCGCTGGGCCAAGCGGCGGTGATTGCCGAAGTCAAAAAAGCCAGCCCCAGCAAGGGCGTGATCCGCGCCGACTTTATCCCCGCAGACATTGCGCAAAGCTATGCCGAAGGCGATGGCAAGGTCAGTGCGGCCTGCCTGTCGGTGCTGACGGATCGCTCGTTCTTTCAGGGCAGCATAGACGCACTCAAGCAAGCGCGGGCCAGTTGCCAATTGCCGGTGCTGCGCAAAGATTTTTTGATCGATGCCTACCAAGTGTACGAATCGCGCGCCATGGGTGCCGATGCCATCTTGTTGATTGCCGCCTGCCTAGACGATGCGCAGATGCAAGACTTTGAAGCCATTGCCCGCAGCTTGGATATGGCCGTGCTGGTCGAAGTGCATGACGGTGCCGAACTGGAGCGGGCGCTCAAACTCAAAACACCGCTGCTGGGCATCAACAACCGCAATTTGCGCACTTTTGAGGTCAACCTGCAAACCACGCTAGACCTCAAACGCCATGTGCCGCAAGACCGCTTGCTGGTCACCGAGTCGGGCATTCTGACCCCCGCCGATGTGCAGACCATGCGCAGCGCCGGTGTTCACGCCTTCTTGGTCGGTGAAGCCTTTATGCGCGCCCCAGAGCCGGGGCTGGAACTGGCGAAACTGTTTGCTTGATGATTTTTTACAGGATCGTCGCTATGAAGAAAATAGTCACTTTGCTGTCTGTGCTTGCCGGGGTGGTGGCGGCTACGCCTGCGTGGGCGCAAGAAGACAAACTGCTGGCACAAGCGCGCAACATTGCCACCGAGATACCACCCAAACTGCTGGCGGTGTTGCAAGAGGAAATCACCAAGAGCGGGCCAGAAGGGGCGATGGCGGTGTGCCGTGACAAGGCCCCGCAAATGGCCAAGGCCGCCTCCGAAAAGACGGGCTGGAACATCCGCCGCGTCAGCCTGAAAAACCGCAACCCCAATGCCACCCCCGACGCTTGGGAAAAGGCCGCACTAGAAGACTTTGACCAGCGCAAGGCCGCAGGCGAGGCCCCGGCAACGCTGGAAAAAGGCGAGCTCATCACCGAAGGCACAGTGCAAACCTACCGCTATATCAAGGCCCTGCCCACACAAACCCTGTGCCTCAGTTGCCACGGCAACCCCGACAACTTGAGCCAAAACTTCAAGGCCAAGTTGCACGAGCTGTACCCACACGACAAGGCCACAGGCTATGCCCCCGGCGATATTCGCGGGGCCATCACGCTCAAACGGGCACTCTGAACGCCTACTACTGCGCCATGAACCAGACCACTGCTTCTTCTAGCCAACTCCAAGCCGCCCCTGCCGATTGGCCCGTGGCTCCCGGTTGGCACACTGTGGTAAATGATTTTTTTGCCAGCACCGGCGGGCAAAATTTGTTGGCTTTTTTGCAGCAGCGCTTGCAGGCTGGTGCCACCATCTTTCCGCCTTTGCCTCTGCGGGCGCTGGAATTAACGCCACCCGATGCCGTGCGTGTGGTCATTTTGGGGCAAGACCCCTACCACGGGCGCGGGCAGGCCGAGGGGCTGGCGTTCTCGGTGGCCCCCGGTGTGGCGCTGCCGCCATCGCTGCGCAATATCTTTAAAGAGTTGCAGCGCGATCTGGGCACGCCTTGGCCTGAGTTTCCGCAGCCGGGGGGCAGCCTCGTCAAGTGGGCTAAGAATGGCGTGTTACTGCTCAACACCTGCCTGACGGTAGAGGAAGGGCAAGCCGCCAGCCACTCTGGCAAGGGCTGGGAGCGCCTGACCGATGCCGTCATTGCCCATGTCGCCCAAGGGCCACGCCCAGTGGTATTCATGCTCTGGGGGGCGCACGCTCAGTCCAAACGGGCCTTCATTCCTACCGATCGGGGCCATTTGGTGCTGTGTGCCAACCACCCCTCGCCGTTATCGGCGCTGCGCCCGCCAGTGCCCTTTATCGGCTGCGGGCATTTTGGGCAAGCACGGGCTTTTCGGCAGGCGCAGCAGCAAAAGGATGGTGAAAAAGAGGTGTAACAATGCGCGCTTGCATTTTTTCCACCACTTAAGGAGACACCGATGGAGCGCACTTTTTTGGACATGCCCGATAGCCAAGGCTACTTTGGCGAGTACGGCGGCCAACTGATTCCGCCACAACTCAAGGCTGTGATGGATGACATCAACACTGCCTACGACCAAGTGCGCCAAACAGCCGCTTTCCAAGACGAGCTGGCCGAGCTGTACGCCCACTATGTAGGCCGCCCCAGCCCGATCTTTTATGCCAAGCGGCTGTCGCAGCGCCAAGGTGGCGCACGCATTGTGCTCAAGCGCGAAGACCTCAACCACACCGGCGCGCACAAAATCAACCATTGTTTGGGCGAGGCGCTGCTGGCCAAGCACATGGGCAAAACCAAGGTGCTGGCCGAAACCGGCGCGGGCCAGCATGGTGTGGCGCTGGCCTCGGCCTGCGCACTGGTGGGCATTGAGTGCGAAATCCACATGGGCGAGATCGACATCGCCAAAGAGCACCCCAACGTCACCAAAATGAAGATTTTGGGCTGCAAACTGGTGCCCGTGACACGCGGCACGCGCACACTCAAAGATGCCGTGGATAGCGCGTTTGAAGAGTACCTGAAAGACCCGGTCAATTTCTTCTACGCCATTGGTTCGGTGGTCGGGCCGCACCCGTTCCCGAAGATGGTGCGTGACTTCCAAAGCATTGTCGGGCGCGAAGCGCGTGCGCAGTGCTTGACCCAACATGGCCGCCTGCCTGATATGGTGGTGGCCTGCGTGGGCGGTGGCTCCAACGCCATGGGCATTTTTACCGAATTTTTGCCCGACGAAGCGGTGCAACTGGTGGGCGTAGAGCCTGCGGGCAAGGGCTTGGATACGCCCGACCACGCTGCCACGATGGCGCGTGGCACCAAGGGTGCCATCCACGGTTTTGCCTGCTACACGCTGCAAGATGCACAAGGCGAGCCGCTGCCGGTGTACTCCATTGCCTCTGGTTTGGATTACCCCGGCGTGGGCCCGCAGCACTGCTACCTTAAAGACATTGGCCGGGCGAACTACGAAAGCATCACCGACGACGAGTGCCTAGACGCCTTTATGACGCTATCGCGCACCGAAGGCATCATCCCAGCGCTGGAAAGTGCCCACGCCGTGGCCTATGCCATGAAGGTAGCCAAAACCATGTCGCCTGAGCAGACCATTCTGGTCAACCTCTCAGGCCGTGGCGATAAGGATGCCGATTTCGTCTCGCAAAAATTGGGGCTTTAATCGCCCCATGTCGGGTGACGCCCTCTGGATGCACCCGACCCTACGGCGCTCAACAATAATTTGTAATATTTTGTTGCTGTCAGTGACGTCTTTATTCTAGAATTTTGCCTGATGCGGTGATGAGGCCGCCTCGTTCACTTTGAATACTTCACTGAAGGATTGCGCCATGAAAAAGATCATTACCGGCTTGTTAATTGTTGCGGCCACGGTAGCAGGCACCTCAGCCATGGCCCAATCGTCAGACGATAAAAAGTGGGTTGCCCAGTGCATGCGTGACAACAAAGACGAAGGCGCTAAGGCCAGCGTCGTGCGTGCGTACTGCGAGTGCATGAACGACAAAATGGACGAAACTGAAACCCGCTCCATCAGCCAATGGGAAAAATCCAATCCTGCCGCCATGAAGGCCTGCGAACGCGAAGCCGGTTGGAAATAACGGCAACGCGCTCTGCTGGCGTGCACCACGGCCCCTTGCGGGGCCGTTTTTATTGGCCGCGTCGGATTAGACCTTGCGCTCCAGCAACATGGCATCGCCATAGCTAAAAAAGCGGTAGTTGCGTTTGATGGCGTAGTGGTACAGGCCCATCACCGGCGCATAGCCCGCAAAGGCGCTCACCAACATCATCAGCGTGCTTTTGGGCAAGTGAAAGTTGGTCAGCAACAAATTGACCACCTGAAACTCAAACCCCGGCGTGATAAAGATGTTGGTGTCACCACTGGTCTGGCCGGAGCGCGCCCACGATTCCAGCGTACGCACGGTGGTGGTGCCCACGGCCACAACGCGGCCCCCGCGCTGGCGGCAGCGCTCTAGCGCGGCCAGCGTGGCCAGCGGCACTTCGTACCACTCGCTGTGCATTTGGTGCTCGGCCAAGTTTTCGGTTTTTACCGGCTGAAAGGTGCCTGCACCCACATGCAGCGTCACGCTGGCGTGCTCAATACCTTGCGCAGCCAACGCGGCCAACACCTCCTCGTCAAAGTGCAATGCTGCGGTGGGTGCGGCCACAGCACCGGGGGCGCGGGCAAACACCGTTTGGTAGCGCTGCGCATCTTGGGCGGCGTTGGGGTCGTTGCCTTCGGCCTGCTGGCGTTCAATGTACGGGGGCAAGGGCAGGTGGCCGTGGCGCTCCATCAGCTCCCAAGCGCTCTCGTGGGCCGGGCCGTGCAGTGCAAAACGGAACAGCGGGCCGTTCTCATCGGGGTAGCGGCCTAGCAGCACGGCATCAAAGCCGCCACCATTGCAGCCTCCGGCCATGTGCAGGGTGGCACCGGGCTGGGGCTTTTTGCTCACCTTCATGTGGGCCACCACCTCATGGTCGCTCAGTACGCGCTCAATCAGCAGTTCTAATTTTCCACCGCTGGCCTTCTCACCAAAAATACGCGCCTTGAGCACACGGGTGTCGTTAAACACCAGCAAATCACCAGCCCGCAGCAGGCCGGGCAGTTCACGAAAAATACGGTCTATCGGTTGCGTGCCACGGCCATCGAGCAAGCGTGAGGCACTGCGCTCCGGGGTGGGGTGTTGCGCAATATGCTCTGGGGGCAACTCAAAATCAAAATCGCTGAGGGTGAAGGCGGTAGAAACGGCGGCAGAAAAATCGGTCATAGTGCTTGAGGGCCGAACAGGCCCGTGCCAAGGATAAACAAGGGAAATACGCCAACCCTAGGGCCTGCGCGGCGCGATTGTCCCACGGCGGGTGTCCCATAATCGCTGCGCTGCGGGTATGTGCCATGCCTGTGCTGTCGTGCCGCCTTGCCTTTGGCGGTGGTGTGCTTGTTTAGCGTCCAAGGAATCCATTGCCATGCCTCTTGTCGTGTTCAACCAGAAAGGTGGAGTAGGCAAATCCACCATCACCTGCAATCTGGCCGCCATCAGCGCCAGCCAAGGGCTGCGCACCTTAGTGATCGATCTGGACTCGCAGGGCAACTCCAGCGCCTACTTGCTGGGGGCTGCACCAGCACCCACCCAACCCGGTTTGGCCCATTTTTTTGAGCAAACGCTCGGTTTTAGCCTGCGGCCCCTGCCCCCCAGCCATTTTGTGCAGCCCACGCCGTTTGAGCACCTGCACCTGATGGCCTCCAGCCCACTGCTTGATGAGCTGCAAACCAAACTCGAATCGCGGCACAAAATCTACAAGCTGCGCGAGGCGCTGCAAGTGTTGCTCCAAGACTACGACCGCATCTACATTGACACGCCACCAGCCCTCAACTTTTATACGCGCTCGGCGCTGATGGGCGCTGCGGGTTGCCTGATTCCGTTTGACTGCGACGATTTCTCGCGCCAAGCGCTCTACACCCTGCTGGCCAATGTGCAAGAGATCCGCGCCGACCACAACCCCGGCTTACAGATCAAGGGCATTGTGGTCAACCAGTTTCAAGCCCGTGCCAGCCTGCCGCAGCGGCTGGTGCAAGAGCTGCTTGATGAGGGCCTGCCGGTGTTGCAGCCCTACCTGCCGCAATCGATCAAAGTGCGCGAGTCCCACCAGCAGGCCAAGCCCATGATTTACCTCGACCCCCGGCACAAGCTCACCCAAGCCTTGGTGGCTTTGCACCAAGCCCTGACCGCCACGCCTGCCACCCACGTTTAAATTTGCCCATGCAGTTACAAGATATTCTTTATTCCCAAGGTTTTGGCACCCGCCGTGTTTGTGCTGGTCTGGTGCAGCAGGGCTGGGTAGAGGTTTATGAAGCCGGGCCAGAGCAGCCCCCCGCGCAGTGCCTCGATGCCAGCGCCGACTTTGCCCCGGAGGGCCTGCGCTTTCGGGTGCAGGGCGTCGATTGGGCCTACTTTGCCCATGCTTATGTCATGCTGCACAAGCCCGCAGGCACTGAGTGCTCGCAAAAGCCCTCCACCTACCCCAGCATTTACACCCTGTTACCCGCCCCCTTGCGCCAGCGGCCCGTCAAGAGTGCCATCCAAGGCGTGCAGGCCGTCGGAAGGCTAGACCAAGACACCACCGGCCTGTTGCTGCTCAGTGACGATGGCCAGTTTATCCACCGCATGAGCTCACCCAAAAAGCATGTACCCAAGGTGTACCGGGTCACGGCCAAGCATGACATCACCCCAGACCAAATAGAACGCCTGCTGGCCGGGGTTGTGCTCGATGATGACCCTAAACCAGTGCGCGCTGCCGCCTGCATGTTGGTCGATACCCACTGCCTTGACCTAACCCTGACCGAAGGCAAATACCACCAAGTCAAGCGTATGTTGGCCGCTGTGGGCAACCGGGTAGAGGGTTTGCACCGCAGCCGCATCGGCCAGTTGGCGCTGCCATACGATTTGGCCCCCGGCCAATGGCGCTGGTTGAGCGCCGAAGATTTGCAGTGCCTGACGATGGTCACGGCGTAGTATTTTTGCCTTAGTGGCACGCCATAATGGCGGCCACGCTTTGTGCTGTTTGGGGCCGGGTGCCCTTATTTTCCAAAGAAACGAGTCTGCCTCTATGGATACCTTTGTCTGGGATCAAAATTTTGTCACCGGCTTGGCCGAGGTGGATGGACAGCACCATGCGCTGGTGGATTTGTTCAATGAACTCAGCCGTTCGCTATTCCTGACTGATGACTCCAGAGAAATAGTGCTGACTGAAATTTTTGAGCGCTTGGTAGCCTACACCCACTACCATTTCAGCGATGAAGAAGCCCTGATGAAAGCCGAGGGCGTAGACGAACGCCATGTGCAAGCACATAAAGGCTTGCACCAGCAGTTTGTAGCCCAGGTACATACCATGTGGCAGCAGCGCGGCTTGATGAGCGACCCGGCAGAAACCTTTGTGGGCTTTCTGACCTCGTGGCTAGGGATGCATATTTTGGGTGTAGACCAATCGCTGGCACGCCAGATTGTGCTGATTCGTGAAGGCGTATCACCAGCCCAAGCCTTTGAGCAAGAAAATTCAGCGCACGATAACGGCACCCAAGCGCTGCTCAAGATGATCGGCAAGCTCTACCATGTGCTGTCGGCACAAAACACCGAGTTGGCCCAAGCCAACCAATTGCTCGAAGATCGCGTCGCCCAGCGCACACGCGAACTGGCCTACGCCAACGAAGAGCTGCAACAGGCTAACCTGCGACTAGAGGCGTTTTCACGCACCGATGGGCTGTTGCAAATTGCCAATCGGGCCTACTTCAATGATCGTCTGGCCCAAGTGTGCGCCGCCGCCGCACGACGCCAAGAGCCTGTCGGGCTGCTGATGATTGATGTGGACTTTTTTAAGCGCTACAACGACACCTACGGCCACCAAGCCGGTGATGCCTGCTTGCAGGCGGTGGCCCGCGCCGTGCAAAATGCCACCCAGCGCACCACCGATTTGGTCGCCCGCTATGGGGGCGAGGAACTGGCCGTGATTTTGCCCGATACCGACAGCGAAGGCACCGCTGCGGTAGCCCGCCGTGTGGTGGACGGCGTGCTGGCGCTGGGCCGCGAGCACAGAGCCTCGGAGGTGGCCCCCTACATTACGGTCAGTGTGGGTGCCGCCAGCCAAATACCCGAAGGCTCCGATGCAGACAAAGCACTGCTCGGCAGTGCCGACAATGCCCTGTACCGCGCCAAAGAAGCCGGGCGCAATTGCTGGTTGCTCTCGGTTTAAGCCAGCAGCGCCTGAGCACTGGCTTGGTCGGCGGCTACTTCTAGGATTTTCAAAAAGCCGCTGATCTCAAACACCTCGCGTACGTGCGGGGCCATACCGCACAACACCAACCGGGCCTTGGCCTGCTTGGCACGCTTGGCGGCCATCAAAATGATGCGCAGGCCCGCACTGGAGATGTAGTCTAGCGCCGCCAAATCGACGATAACATGGCATCCGGGGGTGTCAAACAGGGGAATGATGGCTTTTTCTAATTGGCCCGCCGTGGCGCTATCCACACGGCCAATGATGCAAGCCAGACGCGCTGCGCCCAGTTCCGAAATCGTACATTCGAGAGCCATTTTTTTTACTTTCTAGGGGGGGTCAATACAAACTTACGCCTATTTGCGCAAGGTCTTGAGCAAGACAATCAAATTACCACTGCCATCGTAGTAAGTGCGGGCATCGTCCATCAAGGTTTTTACCAGATGCACACCTAGGCCCCCCACTTGGCGATCGTCCAAGTCCAAATCAAGGTCGGGGGCTGGGGCCTGCACAAAGGGGTCAAACTGGGGCGCATCGTCTTTGATGATGATCTCTAGCCATTGAGCAGAGATATTGATGCGCACACGGATCAGGCGATTTTGCGCCCCTTGCAAGCCATGCAGGATAGTATTGGTGATGAGCTCATCAAGGCACAGGTTGGCTGAAAAGGCCAAATCGGGACGCTCAGGCAAAGCCGTTTCTACAGCGGCGGCCAGTTTTTCCAGCTCCTCTAAGTGCGCTGGCAATTGATAATCCAGCAGCAGTGTCTTGTGGTGTGATTCGGGCAGTAGGCCATCCATCAGGAGCTCCTTACTTTCTACAAAGAATCAGACAGATCAAAATAAGGGGCCCAGCCAGAAAAAAGGCTTAAGTGGGCCAAGAGTGCGCAAAATATACGGGGCCCAGTGCGCTTTGGCTAGAACAGTTTGTCCAAATAACAAATAGTTACCTGGGGCTGTAACCGCGCAATGTCATCGGCTTGCGCCAACTTAGTCCCACCCGACAGCAAGGCCGCTGCTCCCCCGGCCACGGCCCAAGCCAGCGCTTGGGCAGGAGGATGGCCTTGTGCCAGCGCCCACACCAGTGCGGCTAAAAAGCAATCCCCGGCACCGGTGGTACCACCAGTGGCAGACACGGGCAAGGCTGGAGCCTGCCAAATACCGCTGGCGCTGGCCAATACCGCCCCTTGCTCCCCCAGTGACAGCGCCACCATGTCTGTCTGCCCTTGGTGAACCAAACTTTGTGCAGCGGCCTGCCATTGCACCGGCTGCTCCAGCGCCAGCCCAGTGAGTTCGCGCAGCTCACGCAGACTGGGTTTGACCAGATAAACACCTGCACGCAACGCCGCCGCCAGTGCCGGGCCAGAAGTATCTAACACCAACCGCTGGCCACGCGCTTGCGCCTGCTTGGCCAGCCGGGCATAAAAATCATCAGGCACGCCGGGCGGCAGGCTGCCGCTAGCCACCAGCCAGTCGGGCGCTGGGTTGAGGGCGGCCAACTGGTCTAGGCAGGCTTGCCATTCAGTGGCTAACACCGTCGGCCCCGGCAACACAAAACGAAACTCTTGCCCTGTGCTGCGCTCTAGTACAGAGAGGTTCTCACGTATCTGCCCGGCAATCGGCTGGGGCAGTGTTGGCACGCCCTCGGCTTGGAGCAGGGTGTGCAGTTGGGCACCGCTACAGCCCCCCGCTAAATACCACGCGGTAGTGGGGCTGCCCAGCCGGTGCAGTACCCGTGCTACGTTGATGCCACCACCGCCGGGATAGTACTGCGGTGCGCTGCAACGCAGTTTGTGCGTGGGCTGCACCTGCCCCGTGCGGGTAGCAATATCCAAAGCCGGGTTGAGGGTCAGGGTCAGGAAGGTAGTGCTCATACCGTAGAGGGAAAGGCCGGTGTGGGCATTAGTGTGTGTGGGTGGTGCGAAAATCAAACCCCGACCAGAGATGGATCAAATCGGGAAAGTTCCAGTGCGCTGGGTCTTCGCGGCCAGCGATTTTGTCGGTGCAACCGGGTGCGCTCAGGTCGATGGTTTCGGGGGGGATACGCAGCTGGCTACCGGTGCAGTAGAACACCTTGACCCACGGTGCGGTCAGTGTGCTGCGGTTTTGGTCGGTCACTACCCCCAAATACCCAGAGCTCAATCGCACCAACGAGCCTGCGGGATAGATGCCAATGCTTTTCACAAAGGCATGAAACAGCTGGAGATCAAAGTGGCCTTCGCTCCACTGGGCCATGCGCCGCAGCGATTCGGCAGGATCCCAGCCTGCCTTGTAAGGCCGATTAGAAGTAATGGCATCGTATACATCGCAAATCGCAGCCATGCGGGCAATCAGGTGGATTTGCTCTCCGACCAGTTTATCGGGGTAGCCTGAACCATCCATTTTTTCGTGGTGGTGCCGACAGGCATCGAGCACTGCCCCATCGACCATACCGCCTTCGCGCAGCATTTGCCAGCCTGCCACCGGGTGGTCGCGCACAACGGCAAACTCGGCATCGGTGAGTTTGCCGGGCTTGTTCAGCACTTCTAGCGGGATCGTCGCTTTGCCCAGATCGTGCAGCAGCCCCGCCATTCCGGCAATGCGTGTCTGCTCGGCATCGAGCTGGAGCTGACGCGCCAGCGCCACCATGAGAGCACAGACGGCCACCGAGTGCATGTAAGAATAATCGTCCGCCGTTTTGAGCCGCGCCAGACTGATAAGGGCACCAGGGTTGCGGATCACTGAGGAGGAAATATCCTCCACCAGATCGCGCATTTTCTCGGTGTGGATGGCCTTGCCCAGTCGAGCCTCGTTAAACATGGATGCCACCGCCGTTTTGGACTGGCGGCAAATTGCCGCTGCGGTTTCCAACTCCTGAGCCATGCTGGTGGGGCCGTGGTCACGCGGTGCAGGAGCTAGGCTGGGTACGGGTATGACAGGCACATCATCGAGCTGCTGAAACGTCTGCTCCACTTGGGCTTCAGCTTCTTCCTCGGAGGTAGAGACCGTGCCGGGGGCAACGTCCAAACCATGGGCCACATCAATCCAGACTTCTTTGATCGTGGTGGCCCGGATACTATCCAAGTCTTTGGGGTCGGTCAGGACAAACTGGGTACGCCAAAAGGGATGCTCCATCCATGAACCACAAAATTCATGGATGTGCATCCCCAAAGTGAGGTGCTTGACGTGAATGCGTTTGAGCATAGCAATGTTTCCGTGGGGCTGACTGGCAAGATGACGGTAGCCAGTGTGGCACTAACGATAACAAATTGTTGTGCACCAAGTTTGCGTTTTATAGCCATTGGTGCAATAGTTCAAACCCTAGGCCGCTGCGGCAGCAGTGGGGCATTGCAGCCTATCCACTAAATCAGGCGCTCAAACAAGGTGGTAGCACTCAACAGCGCTGCCAGCGTGGGTTGGCTGACATAGGCCGCTTCCTGCAAAGCTTTTGGGCACCACTGGCCCATGGTGCCGAGGCAATCACTGACCAAGGCTGGAAGCAAAACCAAGTCTCCTTCGGCGCAGTTTTCAGCGCCCCTGCTTGCACGGAGCCCTTGGCTTGGTCTAGGCTTTGAGTGGTTTACAGGCTCGCGTCAAGCGCTACCAGGCCCTCGCAAAAAAATGGGGCCGAGCACAGGGCATTTTATCATCGGGTTCGGGTGGGCACCAATTTTGTGCTTTGTGCCTCTTTATTTTCGAAATACTTTAGTCCCAAGAAGGTGATACCGCCCATCAAACAAGAAACCACCAAAAAAGTGCTGTAGGCGATGGGCCACGGAATACCTTGGGTCATCATGGAAAATTCTGACATCCCGCCCATACCTGCCAAAATATTGATAGGCATAAACACCACACTCAATACTGTTAATTTATTAATGCGTCTATTCTGATTGATATTGATAAAACCAATAGTAGCATCCATCAGGAAGTTTATTTTATCAAACAAAAAAGAGGTGTGACTATTCAAGGATTCAATGTTGCGCAGAATCTGTTTTGATTCTTCAAACTGCTCATTAGAAAGGGTTCGGCTACGCATTAGAAAATTGATAGCGCGCTGCGTATCAAGAATATTTCCACGAATTCTTCCATTCAGATCTTCTTGTTCTGCAATTTCACCCAAAATAGCAGCAGCCTCCTTATCAGTAATAGCCTCACTCAAAACCTGATGCCCAACCTTGCCCAAACTCGCATAAATATCTTCGAGCGAATCCGCCGAATATTCAACATCAGCGCCATATAAGTCTATTATAAGATCGAAGGCATCTGACACATATCCCGGCTGTGCATGGGCACGTAGCCGTTGCAAGCGAAAAACGGGTAGCTCTTCATTTCTTAGCGTAAATAAAACCCCCTTATGCAAAACGAAGGCCACAGGAATACTACGCGAACTTCCAGCACGATCTAACAAAAAATTAGAGTGCAGATGAATATCACCAGAAGCCTGCACATGAAAGCGCGAGCTCACCTCAAGGTCTGTTACATCACCAGGGTCTGGCAGACTAAGGCCAAAATGTTGCCCCACAAAATTGCGCTCTGCTTTGGTGACGTTAATCAGATCAATCCAGATCGGCTTCTTACCCTCAAGGTCTTTTCTGCTTGAAACAGCAATTTGTAGCAGTTTTCCATCTACCAACTCAAACGCGCAAATTTGGCTTTCGTCAAAACTGGGCTCGCGCTCACCCACCAGTTGTTCACGGCAGCTATCGGACACTTCCCAGAGAATATTGTTAGCCAATTCTTCAGGAATTTGTGACCAAACTATCTGGGCAGATTCTTTATCTAAGGCCTCCAAAATTGTAGCGATTTCTTCGGCTGGCAAGGGTTCGAGCAAACTTTTGAGTTCTGCCAGATGTTGGCGCTGCACCAAGGTTTCTACAATCTCTTGCCGAGGCATCGTTTGGACACGGATCATGTCTTCAATCATTTTTTGGCGACCTAAGATATCTCGAACCTTTTGAAGATACATGGCAGTTTATGATGAAGGAGGTTATTCTATAAACTGCTCATGGGATGATTGAAAAAAAATTTGATCTAGGGAGGAGCAAGTTTCTTAAAAATCAATCTATTGACCTTGGTAAGTGCAGCATACCTGTGCATGTTTGCCAAGGAGTAGGCGCTTGATAGTGCAGGCTAGGCCTGTGCGATTTTACGGGCAACTATGTGTCAATGGTGTGTCAGCGCTGACCGACGCACTGCAACCGTGTCATCGGTCAAAATCTCCCCATGCCTGCACCCTCCTCCTCTGTACCTGCGGCCCTGAGCGGCCCACAAAAAGCCCTGCGCAAACTGGGGCTGGT